>JAQUUS010000087.1 GCA_028693775.1 Alphaproteobacteria bacterium
ATGCGCGGTTTTTGAAGACGGGGACCAACGAATGGACGCTTGTTTTCGGGACCGTTGTGACGTTCGGGGCGGTTTCGTTCGAGCCTTCGGCTTCGGGGACCGTTATCACACGGCCTGCACAGACGTTCGATCAGGATTACGGGATCGGGACGACCAATTTTCCCGTTCTGTTCGGCGACAGGATTGTCGTTGTGCAAAGCGGCGATTACGGGATTACCTATTTGCTGTCAGAGGTTTTGCTGGGCGACGAAAGCTTTTCGCTTTCGGTCGATGCGGCGAGCGTTTCGGGGCTGCTGAACTCCTATGAAAACTTTTGCGCGCTGAAAATAGACGGCTCGCGGCTTTTGTTTCTGGCCGAAGGATATCCGAATTATTCGTTCCGGCAGATCGCCGTTTTTGAACGATGCACGCCAGGAAGCCTTGAGGCCGTGATGTCGGACATTCTTTCGCGCGCGGGGTATGACGACGGGGATTTTGACGTCTCTGCCCTTTCGGACACGACTTTGCGCGGCTATGTGCTTCAGGAGCCAATGAGCGCGCGCGGCGCCATCGAGCCGCTTCAGACTTATGCGCCTTTCGATTTGATCGAGACGGAAGGGCAATTAAAGGCTGTTTTGCGCGGGGGCGATGCGGTGGCGGCCTTTGGGCAGGAAGACCTTCGGGCGGCGGCGGAGGACAAGGCCCAGCCTGCCGCTCTCACCGTTCAGCGCGCGGAAGAGCTTGATTTGCCGCTTGAGGTCGATATCGAGTTTGTGGATCCGGCGCGCAATTTTGAGGTCAACTGCCAGCGCGCACGGCGGCTTGCGTCGTCGGCGCGGAAAATCCAGAAGATCGCCCTGCCCGTCGTTTGCGCGGCGCAGACGGCCAAGCAGATTGCGCAGACGCGGCTTTTTACGACATGGGCCGAGCGCGAGCTTGTCAAGCTTTCGGCCCCGCGCGCCTGGCTGGCGCTCGATCCGGCGGATGTCTTTTCGCTCGGCGACGGGGTTTTGCTGCGCATCGCGTCTGTCGTTCAGAGCGGCGGCGTTTTGAGGATCGAGGGGTTTTATAGCTATGCGCCGGGGCTGGCGAGTTCTTCGCTCGCCGACGGAGGCGCGGGGCTGGCGAACGATGCGGCGGAGGCCGTTTCGAGCGTTTTGTATTTGATGGATTTGCCGCTTTTGCAATCGGCGGACGATCAGGCAGGGTTTTATGCCTCGGTTACAGGACTGCCGGGATGGAAGAGCGCGGCGCTTATGCGCTCGGCGGACGGGGCGGATTATGCCGCCGTTGCCGCGCTTCAGGCGGCTGCGACGGCGGGGATTGCCGCCTCGGCTTTGGGAGAAGGATCGGCTTTCTATATGGACAATGCGTCGAGCGTCGATGTGCAGGTGACGCAGGGGTCGCTGGCGAGTTGTTCGTTCCTCGATCTTTCGAACGGCGCGAATGCGGCGCTTTTGGGAGACGAGATTGTTCAGTTTCAGACCGCGACACTCACGGGGCCCGGGCTTTATACGCTGAGCAATCTTTTGCGCGGGCGAAGGGGGACAGAAAACGCGATTTTTGGGCATGCCGCGGGGGAACGGTTTGTGCTGCTGAAGGCGGGGGCGACCGTTTTTGTGCCTGCCGTTTTGAGCGACAGGGATAAAAGCTATTTCTTCCGCGCTTTGAGCGCCAATCAGAGCCTTGGGGATGCGCAGGATTATTCGTTCGCTTGCGGATTGAGGACGCTTCGGCCTTTTGCTCCGGCCAATCTTTCGGGGGTGCGGAGTTTGGGAACCGGGGGCGATTTGACGCTCTCGTGGACGCGGCGGGCACGGCTCGACGCCGAATGGGTCGATTATATCGACGTGCCTCTGGACGAAACCGAGGAGCTTTATGAGGCAGAGATTATGGACGGCGAGGATGTCATTCGGACTTTCTCGGGGCTTGGTTCGCCGGGCCTGATTTATTCCGCAGATCAGCAGGCTACGGACTGGAGCGGCGGCATTCCGCCCGCTTTTACGGTGAACGTTTATCAGGTCAGCCCACGCTACGGACGCGGAGATGCGGCTACGGCGACTGTTTGACGGCGCTGCGCACGGCTTTCTTTCATTCATATTTCAGGGGGTTTTTATGACGGTTACTCCGCATCTTGCGATGACGTATATCGCGTCGTCGCAGGCTCAGAAGGAAATTACGCACAACGAGGCTTTGAACGATATCGACTTTTTAGCCAAGGCTTCCGTTATCAATACGACCGTTTCGACGCCGCCTTCGGATCCGGGGACGGGAGATTCTTATATCATCGCGGCTTCGCCGTCGGGCGCGTGGACGGGATTTGCGGGAAGCATTGCCGGGTATTACGGCGGGTGGTCCATCAAGACGCCAAAGGCCGGGTGGACCGTTTGGGCGCAGAACTCGAACCGCCTGCTCTATTTTTCGGGCTCGGCGTGGGAGCTGCTGGCGACGCCTCAGGTTGACGGCACTTTGAGCTGGACGCCGGGGACGGTTGCGGCGGGCTCGGGAGTTTCGTCGGCGGCGGTGACCGTTTCGGGCGCGGCTTTGGGAGATCTGGCCCTTGTGGCGGCACCTTACAATCTTCAGGGACTTCAGGCCACCGCTTATGTCAGCGCCCCGAATACGGCCATCATTCGTTTGAGCAATTCGACCGGCGCGGGCGTTTCGCTCGCTTCCGGCACATGGCGCGTTCGTATTGTTAAAGCTTGAGGATTTTTGAATATGTCATTGCGGGACGACGACGCGTTTTTTCCGCGTCATATCAATGAGGCCGGGATTGCGCTTATCAAGGAATTCGAGGGGCTGAGGCTTACGCCCTATCTTTGCCCGAGCAAAATCTGGACCATCGGCTATGGGCATACGCGCACCGTTTGCGCGGGCATGAGCGTTACGCCCGAACAGGCAGAGATGCTTTTGGCCGAGGATCTCGATCTTTTTGAGCGCGGGGTTTCCCGCGTGGTGAAGGTTCCTTTGAACGATAATCAGTTCTCGGCGCTTGTTTGCTTTTCTTTCAATGTGGGGATGGCGAACCTCGAATTTTCGACCCTTTTGAAGTTGCTGAACCGCGGCTGGTATGAGCAGGTTCCGGCGCAGCTCATGCGCTGGGATCATGCAAACGGCGAGGTTATGGGCGGGCTCGCGCGGCGGCGCGCGGCGGAGGCCCGGCTTTGGAACAGGAGCATGACGTGAAGACCAAGACTTTTTTGACCAAGATGATCGACTCGCGCAACGGGGATATCGAGGCGCATCTCGTTCTTTTGTGCGCGGGCGTGGCGGCGCTGATTTTGCTTTCGGTTTATCACGTTGCGGTTCTTCGGCTCGCTTTTGACGCCGAGGCTTTTGGGGAGGGGCTTGGATTCCTGCTCGCGGGCGGCGGCGCGGCCGCGCTGGGGCAAGGGCTTCAACGCTCTTCGGAACGGAATAAAAACAATGGACCTTATCAGTAACAAAGTCGCACTCACCTCGGCGGGGGGACTGGCGTTGCTGGGGCTTGCAGCGTTTGCGCGAATCTCTATCGCCAATGCGGGATTGAAGGCCGACCTGGCCGAGGCGCAGGCGCGAAGCCATGCCTGCTTGCTGGCCAATGCGGAATTTGAGACGCGGATCGAGAAACAAAACGCGGCCGTGGAGAAGATGAAGGCGCTGGGCGAGGCGCGCGGACGGCGCGCGGCGGAGGCGGCGCGGACGGCGAAGGATGAAGTGCAAAAATACCTTGCGGCGGCGGAGACTTTGCGCGCGGCCAAGGTGGGCGGCGATGCATGCGCGGCGGCGGCGGCGCTTTTTGACGCCTATTTGAAGGAGACGGGAAAATGAAACGCGTGGCGGTTTGCCTGATGCTGCTTTCGTGCGCACGCACGGAGACGGTTTTTGCGCCGGTGGAGGTGGAGATTCCGATTGCGGTGCCCTGCCCTGCCTTTTTGGCGGAAAAACCGGATTTTGCGATGGGGGGCGTTACGGGCTCGGATTCTTTGGACACAAAAACACGGGCGGCTTTGATCGAACTGAACCAGCGGCGCGCTTATGAGACCGAGATGGAAGCGTGGATTGCGGCGTGCTCGGGGCCTTGAGGGGTCAGGACGCCCTGCGGAACGGGTGCGCAGGGTAGATGCCCAGAATCTTCACTTCGTTCGCGAAAAACGCCAGTTCTTCGAGCGCGAGGCGGAGCGGCCTGTTTTTGGGGTGGCCTTCGACATCCACATAAAACTGCGCGGCGGTGAAGTTGCCGTCGACCAGATAGCTTTCGAGCTTCGTGATGTTGACGCCGTTGGTTGCGAAACCGCCGAGCGCCTTGTAGAGCGCCGCGGGAACGCTGCGCACACGGAAGATCAGCGTTGTGATGCAATCGCTATCGGGCGCGGCTTCTTGCGCTTCGCGCGAGAGGATCAGGAATCTCGTTGTGTTTTTCGGGCCGTCGGCAATGCCTGTGGCGAGGCTTTCCAATCCATAAATCTTTCCGGCGAGGCTCGATGCAATGGCGGCGACCGTTTTGTCCCCGCTTTTGCTCACCTTTTCGGCGGCCCCTGCCGTGTCGGCGTGGATGACGGGGACGATGTTGCGGCTTTTGAGCCATTTCTGGCATTGCGCAAGCGCCTGCACATGGCTTTCGACCGTTTTGATGTCGTCGAGCGTTGCGCCTTTGAGGGCCAGAAGATTGTGCTCGATGGGCTGGTAGTGCTCGCCGACGATGTGGAGGCGGCCTTGCGGCAACAAACGGTGCACGTCGGCAACGCGGCCTACGACCGAGTTTTCGACCGGGATCATCGCGAGATCGGCTGCGCCGGAACAGGCCGTTTCGAACGCGTCGTCGAAACCGAAGCACGGGATCGTTTCGCAATCGGGGTATACGGCGCGGCAGGCCATGTCGGAGTTCGCTCCGAAGGCGCCTTGAAACGCGATTTTCATTCGCGGCTTGCTATTCCAGAAATTAAACATGGCGACGTTATACGCCGGACGATGCTCTTTCCGCAAGACGCGGTTTCAATGCGGCCAAAAATCGCTCTGTGCACGCGTCCCACGAATATTTTTCGGCATGTGCACGGGCCGCTTCGGGGGCATCGGGCAGAATCAGCGCGCGGTCGACCGCTCTTTGCAGGCTTTCGTCCAGCGCCGCGAAGGCCGCACCGGCGCTTCCGCCGAGGATGTCGGCCGGACCTGCCACGTTGTAGGCCGCGACTTTGAGGCCCGACGCGCAGGCTTCCAGCAGAACGAGGCCGAACGTATCCGTTTTGGATGGAAACACAAAGACATCGGCCGCTGCATAGTGGCGCGCGAGCTCTTCGCCGCGCATGGGGCCTAAAAAATGGACGCCGGGGTAGTCGCGATAGAGGGACGAGAGCTCGGGGCCGTCGCCGATCACCACCTTGCTGCCGAAGGATTCGAGATCGAGAAACGCGCGAAGATTCTTCTCGGCAGCGATGCGGCCCACATAGAGCATGACCGGACGCGGCAGCGTTTCGTACATGCGCGGCTTTTCCGTTTGGGGCTTGAACAGGCTTGTGTCAACGCCGTAGGGACACTCGATGAGACGGGGAAATCCTCTCTTTTTCAACTCCTTTGCAAGCGAACGCGTGGCGACCATCACGCCGCTCGACGGCGCATGAAAACGCTTCAGAATCTCGAACGTCGCGCGCGCCACATGCGGGGCGAGAAAATCAGGAACGCGCCGGGACAGGTAATCCGGAAAACGCGTATGGAACGACGTTGTGAACGGACGGCCCTGCTTGAGACACAGGTTGCGCATGGCCCAGCCCAGCGGTCCTTCTGTCGCGATGTGTACCGCGTCGGGAGGGTCGTCGTGAAGGAGCTTCCACAGGCGCGGCGCAGACAGAAATTCGAGCACGATGTCTTTGTAGAACGGAACCGGAAACGCATACGGGCTTTTGAGATCGGGGCCGACGACACGGACAGCATGCCCCCTGCTTTCCATGCGGGAGATCAGTTCCTTAAGCGTCCGCACAACGCCGTTCACTTGCGGCTTCCAAGTGTCGGTGACGATCAGGATTTTCATGGCGCGGCGTCAGGCACTTTGCCGCTCTTTCAAGGCTTTGTCGAAACGCGTCATGGCGCGGGACCATGGAAATTCGGCGCGTGCGCGGGCTTTGGCCGCTTCGCCGCATGCGCTGCGGAAGATGTCATCGTCGAGAAGACGCAGAAGCTTTGCGGCAATGTCGCCCAGATTTCCGCCGTCGCATACGAGGCCCGTTTTGCCGTCGACCACGGCTTCGGCCGCGCCCCCGCCCCGGCCCGCAAGACACGGAACGCCGTACCAGCCCGCTTCGATATAGGAAACGCCGAAGCCTTCGACCGACGAGCCTACCCGGCGCACCGGCATGGCGAAGACGTCGAGGTTTGAGAGAAGCGCGTATTTGAATTCGTTGTCGATGCGGCCCAGAAACTCCACGTTTTCGGCCACACCCTCCTTGACCGCCAGTTCTTTTAGCCGCGCGGAGTCTTCGCCCGCACCCGCGATCAGGAAAACCGCCTTCGGGTGTCTGGTCAGGACCGGGCGCATCGCCGAAATCACGCTGTCGATGCCTTTGCGCGGCTCCAGCCTTGCAACCACGCCGATTACCGGGGCCCGGCCTGCGATTTTCTCACGGACCGCCTTTTGCGCGTCGGAAACAGGATCGGGAAGCGGCTTGATGGTCGGATAGACCACGTCGAGCCTCGGATCGTCGGACTTCGGCAGATAGGGCCGGACCGCTTCCGCCGTGAATTTCGAATTGGAGAAAATCCACGACGCCCGCTTTAGCGCCGCTTCGATGCGCGCTTCTTTCCGGATTGTGGGCGAGATGGGATATTCGGAGCCGTGCGCGAAGACCACGACGGGCGCTTTCAGGCTTTTGGGAAGAGACTCCACGCTTTTCCACGAATCGCAGAAGACCCCGTCGATCTTTTCATTGCGCGCAAGGGCCGCAACGGCACGCCGCTTTTTCCACCGCCGTAGCGGACGCCATCCTTTGAATCTCTTCAGGT
>JAQUUS010000088.1 GCA_028693775.1 Alphaproteobacteria bacterium
AGCCCATCGAGGCGCGCAAAACGACCATCCATCGTCCCGGCTTCGGCAAAAGGGTGGCAGACTTCGGAAAGAGCGCGACAACGAAATAAGGCAAAGCCATCCCGATACCGAGAACGGTAAAAACGGAAAAGATCTCCAAAGACCCGGCCGCGAGAGCGAACCCGACGGCGGTTCCGAGAAAAGGAGCCGAGCAAGGCGTCGCCAAAAGAGTGGCGAAAGCGCCCGTCACAAAATCGCCCGCGAGTTTGGAAGAATAAGCCCCCTCAAGCTTGTCCGCGAGAAAGCCGGGCAAGGAAATCTCATAAAGCCCCCACAAATTGGCCGCGAAAAAAGTGAGGAGGATCACGAGAAGAATCAGGAAAGAAGGCTGCTGGAACTGCATGCCCCACCCGAGGGTCATGCCGAGCTCCTTGAAAACGATCGTCGCGAGCGCCAAAATGCAAAAGGAAAAAACGATCCCCGCAGCCGTCGCCAGAAAGCTCAGGCGAACGTTGCGCACATCGCCGCCACCGTGAGAAACGGCGCCGACAATCTTCAAGGACAGCACAGGAAGAACGCACGGCATCAAATTCAGAATGAACCCGCCCAAAAGAGCGACGATCAAAAGAAGGCCATAGGAAGGCCGCTCCGGAACGAACGGCGGCGGCGGCGGCAAAACGGCAACGACAGGATTTTTAAATTCGGTCGCATGCCCGGCATTGAGAAGCGTAACCGTAAGAGGAAGAGAATCCAGCGACACGCCGTCCGGAAGAAAATCGACCGGCCTGACCGTCAGAACGGCATTGAATCCCGAGGGATCGATCTCGACCTCCGGAGCACTGAATCCGATGTCCTTGTCGTTCTCGATAAAAACGTCAGGACTATGAATCCGCTCGCGCGACGAAACGGTAAGAAAAAGACTCCTGCCGTCGGTCGCCGCTTTTTTCAAAAGAATCCCGGAATCATGGGAGCTCACAGGCAACTGTTCGCGCGCGCGCTTCAAAAGAGAAGCCTCGGCCCCGGCGGACGGCGACCCCGCAGGAACGGAAAGGGCGAGATCGAAATGAGCGGGTACGCAAATGGATTGGCAAAGAAGAAGATCGGCAATAACCCTGGCCTTCAAAGGCTTGCCCGGCTCGCGCAAAACGGCGTCGATAGGAAAAACCACGCGATCGCTGTACCCGACGGTCTCAAGGCCGAAAACGAACGACCGGCGGGGCGCAGGGAAAAGAAGATCCGCGCTGCGCAGATTGTTTTCGGTCGAAAAGCTCTGGCTCCAATCCAGATGAGGAGGCAACCCGGCCTGTCCGGGCGAGCGCCAATAAGTATGCCAGCCCTTGGCAAGATTGATCTCGAGGCCCAGCGGAACGACAGCGTCCTCGCCGACCGCCTCGACGCCCGAAATCAGGCGGGCGGAAACAACCTTGTCTTCGCTCCAGTCCCCGGCCAAGGCAAAGGCCCGGGCAGGAAGGATTAACAAGAACAGGACGAGAAATACGCGAACCATCTCAACCCTCTCATTTATCAGTGTACGCAACGGGACTCTTGTGCATCGCAGAAAGAACGCGCCCGCCCGGAAAGAACGGAAACGTCAAATAAAGCTACCAATGAATCGCAAGTTAAGCGACAATAGGCAAGAGGAGAACGTATAAAGCGAATCATGAAAGAGATTTTTTCGCCCATCAAAAAAGTCGGCAAAATAAGCATGAAGCCGAACGCCCCCACAGCCCCCGGATGGCTGACGGGAAAAATGCTGGTCGCAATGCCCGCGATGGCGGACCCGCGTTTTGCGCGTACGGTCGTATACGTCTGCTCGCACAGCCCGAGCGGAGCGATGGGGCTGGTGGTTAACCGCCTGTTCGGAGAGGCAGATTTTCCGATGTTGCTCGAACAGCTGAACGTAAAAGCCTCGCCCGACACGCCCGAAATCCCCGTACAATTCGGAGGGCCGGTAGAAATGGGCCGGGGCTTTGTGCTGCACTCGAACGACTATATCGGAAAAGAAACGACCCGCATCGACGACAGTGTGTCCGTAACGGCGACGGTCGAAATCATCGAAGACATTGCGCGAGGGAAAGGCCCCGCGCGCGCCCTGATGGTACTCGGCTATGCCGGATGGGGCGAAGGGCAGCTCGAAGAAGAGCTGAAAAACAACAGCTGGCTAACAACGGACGTGGACGAAGATATCCTCTTCGACTCCAACCTCGATTCGAAATGGGATCGAGCGATGGCGCAAATGGGGATCAGCCCCGGCATGCTGTCGTCAATGCAGGGAACCGCCTGACCCCGTCAAGCAGGAACGCAAGCCTCAAATCCGCCGGGAGGAGAATAGCGCCGCGCGCGCGCGACGGCAGCGCCATAGGTTGCATTGACCCAGCCCAGACCTGCGCCAAGAAGAGTGGACCCCAAAACGAGGCGCCCCTGAGAAAGCTCCGAAAGCCCCCAAACGATCGCAGCCGCCGCGCAGAAATAAACGACCTGATTGCCCCTGAAGGAGTCCTCAACGTTGCCCTTGAGGCAGCGAACGAACACGGAAGAATCCAAAGGAAACGCGGGAGCCTTGCGAGCCTTGTCGGCCATCACGGCGGCCGCGCCGAAATGAACGACAGACAAAACGGCGGCCACGGAAGCATATTCGCCGCCGCTCAAGGCCGCCCCCGCATTGACAGCGGACAAAGCGAGCCACCCGGCGGTCCCGGCAACCTCCCACTTTGCGTCACGGAAAATCTTCGAACGCGTCGACATGTCTCCCCTTATACAGGATAAGGAGCCGGCGTCTTCTTTTTGAAAAAAGCGTTATCTCTCATCCGCGTAACAACGGACGAATACAACGAATGAAACCCGCAAAGAGCCACGCTCGTAGAAACCCCGGCAGAGATATAATCGGCGTTTCTCAACCCATTGAGCCCGGCGACCAGAAAAGCGAGATTGGCGGCCACATAAGCCGTGTTCATAACGGGGCCATCCTCGTATTGCGTCGCAGCCTCTTCTTTCGCGGCCTGAACGAACTCCCGCACATTCGGAGACGAATTGGCTGCCGACCACTTCAGATTATTAACCTGCGTTTTGACGCCCTTGGCGGCAAACAGTCCGAAACAAAGAAAAAAGGCCGTCAACCCGGCATCGATCTTCGCAGAGGTTCCATAGAACTGCGAAAGCCCCGCAAAGCCCGCCCCAAAGGTCCCGGCCGCAAGGGCAAGGCTCCCGATTTCCCACTTGGCGTTTTTAAATTTCTGAACAATCCCGGCCATAAAAAATATCCTGGTATGAAAAAAGTCTCAAAACACCCTGTGCATCTAGCATAAAACGCCCGAAACTAATGAGAATAAACAACCGGGCCGAAAATTTATCCCAAGCCGTCTTCCGGGCTTTTTAACCATGTATTTTATGTTAAGGTAAGACGTTTTCTCCAATCCGGCATCGACCCATGCTCCAAACCCTCCGAAGCGATAACGAGCTGGCCCTCAAGGCCAAACGAACCCTTGCCCTTCTCAAATACCATCTCGTCGGCCTTGCGCAGGACTTCTGGAAAGACGGCAACTGGAGCAAAAGCCCCTCCGCCCCGTTCATGGCCGCCAAGCCCAGATCCGAGCCTGCGTTCGGCGCGGAAGAAACCGGCGCAATCCTGTCCGCAGAACCGCAAGCGGGGCGCGCCCTGTGGCACGCCGAGCCCGGAGAGATTTCCGAAAAGATGTGGGGCCCCGGCTGCCTCACCCCGGGAGACGACCACATCACGGAGCTCCTGCTCAAGCCGCTGAATCTGACCAAAGGCATGACCGTGATCGACCTTGCGGCAGGCCTGGGCGCAAGAATGCGGCGCGCCTCCGAAGAATACGGCGCGCAAACCAC
This sequence comes from Alphaproteobacteria bacterium, assembly GCA_028693775.1. Classification (GTDB taxonomy): domain Bacteria; phylum Pseudomonadota; class Alphaproteobacteria; order UBA9219; family UBA9219; genus CAIXLI01. The sequence continues at coordinate 3,829 of JAQUUS010000088.1, forward strand.
AGGCCGCGAACCGGACCCCGAAATCGCCATGAGAGCCAAGGCGCTGGCGGCGGAGCGCAAGACGAAAGACGTTATTGTAGCCTACGACCCGATGTCCTTCACCGACAGCGGCCAATACGACTGCATCCTTGCGCGCGAAACGTTCTACCGCGTCGCCGACCGGAAAAAATTCATCGACGCCATCGCGGCATGCAGCAAAGCCGGGACACAGGTTTCGTTCACGGACTACATCGTCAACCCCGAATCCCAGCAGCAACCGGCGATCCTCGCATGGAAAGCCTTCGAGCAGGACGCAGATCCGCCGGGCCTCGTCGAGCTTGCGGAGCTGTGGGCCAAAGCAGGAATCAGCCTGCGCGTCCACGACGACCGGACAGAATACTACAAAAAAGAAGTGAAAGAAGGCCTTCTAAGGCTGGCCAAATACCTCGCCTCAGACGCAAGGCCCGACAAAGCCACGAAAAAAGCCATCGAGAAGCGCATCAAAATCTGGGCGCACCGCTCAGCCGCGATGGAAGAAGGGCTTAAATTCTACCGGTTCTACGGGCAGAAATAGCCGGATGTCTGGCCCCGTTGTCCTTGCGCGAAATGCGGCGCATCACATCTGCCATCTTGAGAATCATCTCCGACCGGACATCTGACTTCCGCCAGAACAAGCCGATGCGGCGCATGGGCTTTTTTCCGATAAAGGGGAGCGTCCGAAGCTTGTCCGCATGGGAAACGGCCACGGCAGGCATCAGCGTCATGGCCTCGCTATGAGGAGCCTCGATCATCAAGCGAAGCGTCTCAAGGCTTGTCGCACGAAAACTGCCGTCCTCGCCCGCGCCGTAAGATCCGCAAATATCCAAAGCCTGCTTGCGCAAGCAATGCCCCTCCTCGAGCAGCATAAGCTTGCGCCCGTCAAGATCGGAAAGACGAACGGATTTTCTGTGCGCAAGCGGATGATCGGCCCCGACGGCCAAAAGAAAAGGATCGTCGAAAATATGAACCGAGCGCATGCCCGGAGCCTCGACAGGAAGAGCCAAAAGAGCGGCATCCAGAGTTCCTTCGGCAAGGCGAAGCAAAAGCGTATTCGTCCTGTCCTCGACCAGCAAAAGCTTGAGTCGCGGAAAAGCCTTGAGCAACGCAGGGACATAGTCGGGCAAAACATAGCTCGCGAGCGTCGGAAAAGCGCCGAACCTGAACTCGCCGCTTTCCGGATTGCGCAAGGAATAGGCAATATCGTGGATCTGCTTTTCGCACCCAACGGCCTCATGCAAAACAGGAAGGATACTGCGTCCCGAAGCGGTCAGCATGACGCGTTTGTTGGTGCGCTCGAAAAGAGGAATGCCCAGGCGGTCTTCGAGCTTGCGGATCTGCATGCTGAGGGTCGGCTGGCTGACATGGCACCTTTCGGCGGCAGCCTTGAAATTCAAAGTCTCTGCCACAGCAAGGACATAACGGAAATCGCGCAAATTCATACGATATATGTAGTCTATCGTTGCGATAAGAACAATAGATTATACTTATAAAAAAAGATCCGGTATTATGGGTCTTGCAAGGAAGGGAGGCTCCGTTATGAGCGACCTGGTATTACAATGGTTCATCACCGCAACCCTTTCTTGCACCCCCAAGCCCGTCACAGAACGGAGCGCCACTCAATAAAAGGAGATCCCCCATGATTGGTGTAGGACAAACCTTCCCCCCTTTTGAATTGAAAGCATCGGAACCCGGAAAACCTTTTTTCGATGTCTCCCTCGACAGCAATGCAGGCAAATGGCTGGTGATCTTCTCGTGGCCGAAAGACTTCACGTTCGTCTGTCCGACCGAAATCGCGGAGTTCGGCAAAATGAATGCGGAGTTCGAAAAAAGAGACGCGAAAGTGCTGGGCTTCAGCCTCGACAGCGAATTCGTGCACCGGGCGTGGAGCGAACAGAACGAACTGCTCAAAGGCCTGCCGTTTCCGATGATGTCGGACATCAAGCGCGAGCTGACCATGGCGCTCGGGATCCTCGACCCCATCGACGGCATATCGCAACGCGCGACCTTCATCGTGGACCCGACGAACGTGGTGCGCTTCGTGATGGTCACGGATTTCTCCGTGGGCCGAAACGTGCAGGAGGTTCTCCGGGTGCTCGACGCGCTTCAAACCGACCAGTTGACCCCCTGCGGCTGGCAGCCGGGGCAAAGAACGCTGGATATTCACAAGCTGCGTTAAAGCCTTAGCGCAAGCGCGCGAAAGAATCCGTTTGAACGAGGAAGGCATTTGCGCATCGGCGCAAAACAGCCTATAGCTACGCCTTTCGAAGGCGTAAACGGATTAACTGTATATGAAGAGTTCGCATAATTCCCAGCATCGCCCACCCGACGATGCCTTGTGGTTCTTGCCTTTGGGCGGCGCGGGCGAAATCGGAATGAACTTCAACCTGTACGGAACGGCAGGGAAATGGCTCATTGTCGATTGCGGCGTGACGTTCGGAGACGAAACGACGCCGGGTATCGACATCATCACGCCCGACATCTCGTTCATCGCCGAGCGGCGGAACGACATCGCCGGAATGGTGGTCACGCACGGGCACGAAGACCACATCGGAGCCATCAGCTACCTGTGGCCGCAACTGCAATGCCCCATCTATGCGACGCCGTTCACGGCGGGCCTGATCCGCAACAAACTGGCCTACGCCGAGCTTGAGCACACCGCCAAGCTGATCGAAATTCCGCCGGGCGGCGCATTCGAAATCGGCCCGTTCAAAGGCGAATTTGTGCCGATCACGCATTCGATTCCCGAAACGCAAATGATCGCGCTGCACACGGCACACGGAACGGTCCTCCACACCGGCGACTGGAAGCTCGACCCCGACCCGGTCATCGGCCGCCTCAGCGACATCGAGAAGCTGAAAGAAATCGGAAACAACGGTCTCCTGGCCCTCGTGGCGGATTCCACAAACGCGCTTGTCCCCGGCCACTCCGGTTCCGAGCGCGACGTGCAGAACGAATTTCTGAAGCTGTTCCCCGAAATCAAAAACCGCATCGTCGTCACCTGCTTC
>JAQUUS010000089.1 GCA_028693775.1 Alphaproteobacteria bacterium
ACAATGGCGACCATCTCGCCGGTCCCGATCGAAAGGCTAACATTCTTGAGAGCCGCAACGGTCTGATCGCCAGCAGCATACTCGCGGCGCAAAGACCGAAGCTCAAGAAGAGGAGCGCCCATCGTCACATCCCCATCGACGGAGGACGGCGCCCGAAATTGGTCTGCGAAGACTCGCCGCTTTTCGTGGCCGAAATACTGACCACAACGGTCTCGCCCTCCTGAACGCCGCTCAGAACCTCGACGTCGACGTTGTTGTTGATACCGACCGTAATCTTGCGAAGCTCCTGCCTGCCATCCTTCCCGACGACATGAATGGAATAGCCTCCATCGGGATCCGGATCGCCCAAAGCAGTCCGCGGAATGGAAACGGCCTTCCTTGCCTCGGCCAGAACGATATTGACCTCCGCCGTCATGGAAATGCGAAGCAAGCCCTCATCGTTGGGAACGTCAAAAAGCCCGTTATAATAAATGGCGGAACTCGAGCTGCTGGAAGCCGAACTCGACGAAGAGCCGGAGGAGGACTCCGTCTTGATGGACTCCGGTGCAGGCTCAATGGCGCGAAGCTTAGCCTCATAAATAATGTCCGGCTCGCCGAGAATGGTAAAATGAACCCGCTGTCCGATCTTGACGCGAGTAATGTCGGCCTCCGAAATCTGGGCCTTGATGGTCATCAAATCGAGCTGCGCGAGCTTGATGATGGTCGGCGCCTGCTGAGCGGCATTCACAGTCTGCCCCTCCTCGGTCACGATAGCAACCACGGTCCCATCGATCGGCGCGGTAATATTGGTATACCCCAGATTGACCTTGGCCGTATCGACGGCGATCTCGGCGGACCTGATCTGAGCCTCGAGCCCGGCCACCGTCGCCTTGGCGGATTCATAAGACGCCTCCGCAGCCTGAAACTTCTCCTTGGACGTCGCATCGTGGGAGCGCATGGCCTTCTGGCGAATAAAAACGGCCTCGGCCTCCTTGAGCGCAGCCTGCCCCGACCAAAGCTGCGCGCGAACGTTCTCAAGCGAAGCCTCCGCGTTGTGCAGATTGTTCTGCTGGGTCAAGGAGTCGATCTCGGCCACCAGCTGGTCTTTCTGAACCTTGTCGCCCAGCTTGACCTTCAAAGCCTTCACCTGTCCCGAAACCTGAGCGCCCACGCTGACGAGCTTCGAAGCCTCAAGCGTACCGCTGGCCAAAACGCTTTCCTCCAGATCCTTGCGCACAGCCTGAGCGGTCAAAACGGGAGGCGCATCGGACTCCGCAGGAAACAACTGCCCATAAGCAACAAAAAGCAGCGCGGCCAAACCGACCCCGATTGCAATAGAGAGAAAAGACTTCTTCGACATCCGAACGTTCCTTCACGCATAAGTCTATCAGAGATAAACGAGAAACATCGCCCAAACTTACGAAAAAAAACGATGCCGGCGCCTACTGCAGCCGGAAGTCAGGGAGGAGAACCACAGGCCGGAAGGCCAAAAGATTGTGCAAAGCAGCATAACGAAACGGCATTCCGATAGCCACACGAAAAAAATTTTCTCAGAACTCCGGCGGTTGAATAACCGGATCGCTTTGCGGTGCAACATCGGTTTGAGGCTCATCAAAAACCTCGACGCTTTTTTTGACCGCCTCGCCCTCGATACGCAAAGTCTCGAGATCGTCCATGGACTGGTTATACGCTGGTTTTGTTGAGAAATCCTTCGGTTTGAAAGGCACATCGCCGAGCCGCGGAGAGACATCGCCGTCGGTCAAAAACTGCGGGGGCTCGACGGTACGCGGAGCATCCTTGACGCTTTGAGGAACCTCATCGTCGCCGAAGATACGAGGAATATGAACGCTACTGCACGCGGACATTAAAAAAATACTAAAAAGGGAAATAATTATTGATGATGCGCGAAACGATATTTTCATGTAAATTCCCCTTCTTGTTGTCCTTTGTCATACATCCATCATCAACCGGCTGCCATGACCTTAGCAGAAGAATCTCTCCTCCCCCAAACCGAAAAGAAGCTCGAAAAGTCTCTTGACGCGATAGCCGCCCTACGCCGGGCCATGACGCAAAGGCTGGCCGAGATCAAGGCGACGCAAGAGAAACCGGAACAGCCTCCGGCCGACGCCGAGACGCTCGCCTCGTTCGAGCAAGCTGAAAAGGCGCGCCGGGAGCTTGAAGACGCAGCAGCCGCGCAAGCGGAAGCGATCCGCAAACTGATCCGGCAGCAACAGGAAGAAGCGGCAGCGCGCCGCGAAGCCGAGGAATCTGCGCGCCGTGAGGCTGAAGCGAAGAACGAACAAGAGCAAGCCGAGACCGCCCGCCGCGAGCAAGAAGCCAAGGCCGCGCAGGAGCAAGCCGAAGCCGCGCACCGCGAAGCCGAAGCAAAAGCCGCACAGGAGCAAGCCGAAGCCGCGCGCCGCGAAGCGGAAGCGAAAGCCGTACAGGATCAAGCCGAAGCCGCGCGCCGCGAAGCGGAAGCGAAAGAAGTGCTGGAGCAAGCCGACGCGGTACGCAAGCAAATCCAGGCGATGCTGGAACAGGAGCGGATCGAAGCGCTCCGCCGCGAAGCGGAAGCGAAAGCCGCCGCCGAAGCGCTAAAAGCGAGGAACGAGCTGAACGAAATTGCGCGGCGCGAAGCCGAAGCGCGCGCCCAGGCGGCGCAGGAAGCGCAAGCGCGCGCCGAAAAGGCGGCAGCCACAGCCAAGGCCGCGCGTGCCGCGAAAGCGGCGGAAGAGCAGAAGCCGCAGCCCGAACTTCATTTCGACATCGTCGAATGGTCGCGCATCATGATGCATGTGGCGGAAGAGAGCCAAAAGCTGATCCGCGATTACGTCGTGCGCACAAAAGACAAACCGGTTGACACGCTGTCTGTATCGCCGACGCCGTTCATGGATTCGATTTCGCGGCTGTTTGAGCGTTTCTTCGACGACCCCGAAACCTACACCGACGTGCAGCTTGCGACGTGGCAGAACTACATCGACCTGACGCGCGCGACGCTCATGAAGATGCAAGGCATCTCAACCCAGCCTGTGGCGGAAGCGCCTGCGGGCGACAAGCGGTTCAAGGCGAAGGACTGGCAAACGAACTGGATGTTCGATTTCCTGAAACAGGCCTATCTGTCAACGGCGGAAGAAACGCGCCGCCTCGTGCAGAACGAAGCGACGAACGTCGAAGACAAGATCGCCAAGAAGCTGGAGTTTTATTCGCGCCTGATGCTGGACGCGACGGCGCCCAACAATTTCTGGATGACAAACCCCGAAGTTCTGCGTGCGACCCTCGACAGCAAGGGCGAAAACCTCATCAAGGGCCTGCAAAACCTCCTCGGAGACCTTGAGCGGGGCAACGGCCTTCTGCGCATCAGCATGAGCGACTACCGCGCGTTCGAGATTGGCAAGAACATCGCCTCGACTCCCGGCAAGGTGGTCTACCAGAACGAACTGATGCAGCTGATCCAGTACGCGCCGCAAACGCAAACGGTGCGCCGCGTACCGTTCCTGATCATCCCGCCGTGGATCAACAAGTACTACATCCTCGACCTGAAGCAAAAGAACTCGTTTGTCGGCTATCTCGTGTCGCAAGGCTACACAGTCTTCACGATTTCGTGGGTCAACCCGACCAAGAAACACGCGCTGACGCAGTTCGACGACTACATGAGCGAAGGCTCGCTGTCGGCGCTGCGCGAAATAAAGCGCATCACGGGCGAAGACGAAGCGAACGTCCTCGGATACTGCATCGGCGGAACGCTGCTGTCCTGCACGCAAGCCTACCTCGCGGCGGTCCCCGAAAAGCCGTTCGACATCCCCAAGATCAAAAGCGCGACGTATCTCGTCACGATGATCGACTTCTCCCAACCGGGCGATCTCGGCGTGTTCATCGACGAAGACCAGATCCGCCTGCTGGAAGACCGGATGGCGAGGCTGGGCTACATGGACGCCAGCAGCCTCATCATGACGTTCAACCTGTTGCGGTCGAACGACCTGATCTGGCCGTTTGTCATCAACAACTACATGCTCGGGCGCGAACCGTTCCCGTTCGATATTTTGTACTGGAACACAGACTCGACCAACCTGCCCGCAGCGATGCAAAGCTACTACCTGCGGAAGATGTACCTCGAGAACAAGCTGATCGAGCCGAAAGCGCTGAAGTTCAAAGACGTGCCGCTGGACCTCGGCGAGATCGAAACGCCGAGCTTCCTGCTCTCGACGCGCGAAGATCACATCGCCCCGTGGCGGTCGACCTACGCCTCGACGCAAATCTACAAAGGCCCGGTCACGTTCTGCCTGTCCGGCTCGGGACACATCGCGGGCGTCATCAACCCGCCCGACTCCGGCAAATACGGCTACTGGACGAACGACAAGCTCCCGACGGATCCGGACGAATGGCTCAAGGACGCGCAGCCGCACAAAGGCTCGTGGTGGCCCGAATGGATCAAATGGCTTGACCAGCACGCGGGAGAACCCGTAGCCGCCCGCCCGGTCGAGGAAGGCATAGAAGACGCGCCGGGCTCCTACGTCAAAGTGAGAGTCGTCTAAAGAGGCACAGGCCCGTCCACATCGGGCCGGCGCGGTTTCCCGGCAAGCTCCAGCCGAAACGGGCGGCAGCTATATCCGTCCGCAGATATGTTTTCGGAAGCCTCCCAACCGCCCGAGAGATGAACGAGCTTGATGCAATCCTCAAGCGTCGTCGACGCGCTGCATGTAAGATACCAAAGCCTGTCGTCCGAGTCGTCCGCGCCGCCGAGACAAAGAGTCTTGCTGAATGCGGCGACATCTTTCAAATCGATCAAGCCGTTTTCCCTGACCTTCTTCCCGTCAGCATCCTCGCCGGTCAAAAGCTCGACCGGGGAAATAAACCACTCGCCGCGATATTTCTTTGTCCTCAAGGCATCGAAAAGCTCGGTATCGTTGCGATAGGCGACGCCGTCATGCCCGTACCAGTTCTTGCGCGAAGCGAGTTCTTTCGAAGCGCTCACAAAGCTCCATGTCAGGGCGCGACCGCTCAGATCGACAGGCGCGGCAAAAACGTAATAGGTCTGCCTGAGATGAACGTTGTCTCGATCGCGCGGCGCCCACGTCCCCGCAAAAATCCCCCTGTTCTCGAAAAACTCGCCGGGCTTCGCCTTGGCGAGCCGTGCGGCGTCTTCGGCCATGCGGCGATCGGCCTCGGCCTTTTCCTTGAGAAGAAGCAAGGCCTTTGCCTCCTGAGCGTGGAGTTCTTTTTCAAGCGCAGCGGCTCGAGGCGACAAAGGATTGAGAAACTTTTTCGAAACCATGCCCATGGCAAAAACCCTTTCTCAAAAAAACGTCAACCGCACCTAGGCCGGTTCAAAACGGCAAAGGCGAGCATAGCGCCAATTTTCCTTGGCGTGCCAGCCCTCGTCCCTGTCGCCCGAAAACCTGGCGGCCCAGCTATAATCACTCGCATAAGCGCCGTCGTTCGAACACGACCAATACCATGAGGCGTCGGTATAAGTGCCCTTGAAATCGCCGACATCCTTCAACGACACCATAGTGTGCATCTCCTGCTGTCCGGGTTTGTCGCTGCCCGAAATAACGCTGCGCGGAGGAAGGGTCCAGCCGCCCCCGTAGGCCCCCGAAAGCAACGCGTCGCGCAAATCGGCTTCGCATTCATAAGGCTCCATCGGATGCCCGTCGACCGGGCCGGATTGCCGCATACTCCGCAGCGTTTCGCCATACGTCTTGGGCTCTCTGGCGGGCGCGCCGAAATCCTGCGGAGCGATAAAGACATGGAAAACTTTTGACTCTCCCGAGCCCCACTTGTCGAAAATGCTGCGCAAGCCGAGATAGACGCCCCGCGTCCCGACGCGAATTCCGGGCCTCGCATTATCCATCTCGCAAGCCGTTTCGTTGGCGAGGCGTTCCTGCTCAAGCAAAGCTTGCCTATCGCGTTCTTTTTTCAGCAACGCCTCCTGTTCGGTACGCTTGCGGTCCTGCTCCAGAGCCTCCAAAGCTTTTCTGGTCTTTGGATTTTTAAACGACCTGTCCATAAAACTCATAACGTTCCTCCCTAAAGAACCGGCACAAGGCGGCAAACGCGCACAGAAAGAGCGGCGCGATTCCTGCTAAAATAATCGCAATCGCCCGAAGCGAAATCGACATTCGCAACAAAGAACGACGAGTGCGGCCATAGTGAGGAGGACCAATAAAACATGCGTCCATCCTCCTGCTTTGCCGTATAGGTCCCGTCAAAAGCGCCCACGCTCCGGTGATTGAATAAATTGTCGCCCTGAAATCCGCGCTCCGCGCCTGCGCCGTTAAGAAAAGGAAGCGGAGGGATGACCCAGCCGCCGCCATAGCGATCGGCCTTCAGATCGGCAAAAAGAGCCCGGTCGTCGTCATAAAAAGCGCCGTCGTGACCGAAAAAATTCGAAAGCTTCGAAACTTCGTCTGCGGCCTGCTCGAACGTCAAAGAAAGAGCCCGTCCGTCCGGTCCCGCCAAATCGACCGGGGCGGCAAAAAGATAATACGCCTTCTCGTCAGGCGAGCCATAATTCTTGTGCAGATCCAAAACGCCGAAATAAATGCCCTCGCCCTGAACGTTCTGGCCGATCTGCCACGGCAAATGAGGCGTGCGCGGAAGCGAGGAGCCGGACGTCCCGAAATCGCTCTGCTTTTTCCAGAACAGGCTATCGACCTGCTGCAACACAGACG
>JAQUUS010000090.1 GCA_028693775.1 Alphaproteobacteria bacterium
CGCTTTCGAACTTTTTGCCGCGCCGGAGGTTTTGCATCCTTCCGCACGCACCGGGCGGAGTTTCAGGGCCGCCGCCGAAGAAGTCGCTTCGTTGCGCAACTGGCATGGCAACGACGGCATTTATCTCTCAACCGAACGGGATTTGTTTTCCGCCATCAGGAAAGGCGATTATGTCGGGCAATGGTTCATCCCGACCGTCGAGCATCTTGTCGGGATGCGGCTCGAGGGATTCAATCCTTTGGAGGGGCGCAAAGCTTCTTCCAACAATCTGTGCGATTTGCAGGACAGGGGCGCGTTCAGGGATACTTTCGGTCCGGGCTATTATTGGTCCATTACTCCGGAGCACAGGGCGAAAGTTTTCGGTCATGAAGGGCGGTTTTTGATGGTGAGCCTCACAGGGGGCTTCGGCTATCTTGGGCATGCCGACGAATCGAGCCTCGGAAAGAACGTTCGCCCCGTTCGCGCAGAGCCGCGCAGGCCTTTTGCCTTGGCTTCTCCCGCTCCTTGAAAATACGGAACGCTTGGACGTCGTTCAAACGTATGTGCGGCGGTTTTGGCTTCGCGCAGCATTTGGGTTGCGCGCGCGGCGGTTTTCGATGTCGCCGACAGGGCTGCTTTGACGGGATCGCAGATCTTGCTTTTCAGGTATTGGCGGTGCGTTCCGACGAAGCCTTCGTTGTCTTTCATGTAGATGAGGCCGACGCTTGCCGAAAGGACAATCGCTCGCGCGGACATCGGGCAAAACGCATGATCGGATGAGGCGAACGTCAGGCCGATCTTGTGCTCGAGGAAGTCCCAGAGCTGATCCCAGAACGAATCCGCGCCGCTTGCGTCCGTCGCGTTTGCGACGGGCGGGACGGCGGTGTCGTTTGCCGGGGCGATGAACGCTTGCGTTGCGCTCGTTTGGTTGAGCGGCGCGGCGAGCGAGGCGTTTTGTATTTCGGCGAAGTCGATCGTTTCGGTCGTGTCTATTTCTATGCTTTGTTGCAGGAGCGGGTTGATCGACGCGGGTTTGTAGATTCTGAAATTTTCGATCAGCTTGTAGACGTAGGTCGCCGAGTGGCTGAAGTCGTTCAGGAAAGCCAGGTCGTCGTCGCTGATGGGTTCTTTTTTTGTCAGGATCGAGAAGCTTTTTGCAAAAACTTCTTCGCGGCCGCGTACGTCTCCTTCGTCGCCCAGATAGTACTGGTAGCCCCGTTCAAGCGCTTTTTCTTGCCCGCCTATTTCCTGGAGGTCTAGGTCGTAGGAGGCTTCGTAGCTCGCGCTTTTTGTCAGTTCCGCTTCGTCGAACAATCCGTGCGCGGCTTCGTGCAGGACGGCTTCCTCGGTCAGGGCCGGACTCAGGGCGATCCAGTTGGGGCCGCTTGTGTTTTCTTCCGCGAGGTCCGGGAAATTTTCGATAACCGCCTTTTCGACCGATGCGATGTCTGTGAGCGGTTGCGTTCCGTTGGGAAACTCGACTTCCGGGTAAAAGTATTCCGAGACGACGATTGTGTTCGATCCCGGCATGTATACTGCCGGTATCTGGTCCATGGCGATCCGCGTGTCGTAGACGTCGGGTACGCGGTATCTTGTCGGATAGGACATCGCTTCGAACGTTGTTTCTCCAACCGATATGGAGACGTTGTTTCTGTACAGGAAACCCCGGATGTCGGAAGGGATGCTTTGCTGGGCGTTGTATACGCAGACGTCAAAGAACGGGCTTTCGTTGCGCCTGGTTGTGTTGAGCGAGAGCGTCGTTTCGGAGGCACAGGAAACGATCTCCGATCCCAGCCAAAGACTGCCGACGGATCCAATGGCAATGTTCTTCCAGCTTGGGGGGCTTCGCAGATGTGTCGATTTTTTTTCGGATCCTGCGCTTGGGGCCCTTTTGTTTTGCAAAAGCGGTTGCATGGATATGTTTCGCCTATAGCGGACTTATTTATACAGAACCAAGAACGTTATGCATTATAGGGGGTGCGTTCGAATTGTCCTGACCAAAACGCATTGGAAATGCGAGAATTGGCCGGATTAACCTTGATTTTATGGCAGGAACGCCCGTTGCGTTAATGCGTTTCGGGCGCGTTAAACGCCTCGGCTTGCGATAGGGCTATCGGCAGGCGCGAGGCGTTTGGAACTCAAAACACTTTATTTTTGCGGCATGGCGCCGTTGAGATCGGTCGCCGCCTTGGCCGAGCGCACGAGGGTCAGAAATTCGCGCCTCAGGCCGTCGGGGTCTTTGTCTTGCGCCGTTTCGGCAAGCTTCAGGACGTCGTCGTATCCGAAATCGCGCAAGGACATGCTGTGCCGCAGGAGCTGTCCGAACCCGGCCACCGAGGCTGCAAACCTCATGTCGGCGGGGGCGTCGGCTATGGTTTTATACTCTTCGCTGTTTCCGATGGGCTGCGTCAGCAGTTTGCTCGTTGCCGCTCCCGGGAGTTTGTAGCGTATTTTCAGGAACGCGTATTCGTTTGCGTTCGTCGCGGCCGGGGCAGGCTCGGCTTTTTTCGGCTGCTCGTAGCGCAGGGGATCGACTTGTCTCGCCTGGCTGTCGGTCGGCGTGATCTCGTAGATGGCCGTGACCGTTTGCCCGGCTCCGATGTCGCCTGCGTCGACTTTGTCGTTGTTGAAGTCCTGACGGCGCAGATTCCTTGTTTCGTAGCCGATCAGACGGTATTCAGCCACGCGCGAGGGGTTGAACTCGATTTGCACTTTCGCATCGTCGGCCACCGGCACGAGCGCGCCTTCGGTCTGGTCTCCGAGGACCCGGCGCGCTTCGGTCAGGTTGTCGAGGTAGGCGGCTGTGCCGTTGCCGTATTGCGCCAGACGTTGCATCAGCGCGTCGTTCAGATTTCTCGAGCCGACGCCGAGGATCGTCAGGTAGATCCCTTTTTCGCGCTTTTGCTCGATGAAGCGTTGCAGCTCGTTCGGGCTTGAGGCGCCGACGTTGAAGTCTCCGTCTGTTGCGAGGATCACCCGGTTGACGGCTTCCTTGTCGAAGCTTCGTTCGGCTAGCTCATAGGCCGTGGCGAGGCCCGCGCTTCCTGCTGTGCTTCCTCCCGCTTGCAGGGCGGCCAGCGCTTGCAGGATTTTGCTTTTTTCGCTCACGAGCGTCGGTTCGAGGACTACCCCGGATTTTCCGGAGTAGGTCACGATTCCGACACTGTCGCCTTCGCGCAACGCATTCGTGAAATCCGCCAGCGCCGTTTTGAGCATGGGAAGGCGGTCTTCGCCGGACATCGAGCCGGAGACGTCGATCAGGAAGGTCAGGTGCGCTTTCGGACGTTCGGTCGCAGGCGGACGGTATGCTTTGACGCCCACATGCAGAAGCTTGGAGTCTTTGTTCCATGGGCAGGGGTAGACGGCTACGCTTGTTGCGAAGGGAACTTCTTTGCTGTCCGGCTTTTTATAGTCGTAGGAAAAGTAATTGATCATTTCTTCTACGCGGACCGCTTGGGGCGACGGCAGGCGTCCCCGGCTTAGCAGCTTGCGCACGAAGGTATAGGATGCCGTGTCTACGTCCATCGAGAAGGTCGAGACCGGCTCTTGCGCCGTTTGTTTGACGTTTTGCTCTTCGGCGTTGGCAAAGCGTTCGGTGTTTTGCGGATGAGGTATCGGCATGTATACATCCGCTCTTTCCATTGATTGGCCAATGGGGGTCGGGATTGCCGAAGGCATTTCTTTGAAGACTTGCGTGGCAGAATTCGCGACAGCGCTCAGCCCGCTGGGTGCGCTGAGGATTTGGGCGGTTGCTCGTCCGGCTTCGGCTTGATAGGGCGTTTTGGATTTTCTGTCGGCCGTGTCGGGTAACGTGGGGGTGGCGGCGTCGGTTTGAACCGATGCTATCGCTTCGGTTTGGGGCGGGGCGGATTTCAGGGGGGCGGTTGCTTGCTCTTTCGGTTTGATGGGCGGCGCTTTCGCCGGGCCCAATGAGCTGTAATTCCCGTATATTCCTAGAAAAACAACAATAAAAACAGCGGTTAACGCCGGTACGGCGTATTTCAGATTCATGCGCATCTGGGCCCCCATGGTTGACAGGTTTTGTACTGTTTGACGGAGCCTTGCCGTAAAACCCCTAAGGCTGTTTTGCTTTTTTTTATTCCTTTCCTGTTCGTAAACGGACATGGCGGCTTTGACCGCTCGGTCGAGCGCGGCAGGGTCCGGAATTGCGGGCCTTTCGCGGAGCGCTTTCTTGATTTTGTCTTCGTTCAGGTTCTGGGTCATCAAAGCTCTCCCTTCAACTTTTCGCGAAGGCGCTTCTTTATGTCATGTACGCGCCACTCTATTGTTTTTTCGGCGCAGTCCATGATCCGGGCCGCTTCGGCCTGCGTGTATCCTTCCGCCCATAACAATATGCAGACCTCGCGTAGCTTTTCCGGCAACAATCCTATCTCTTTCCATATTTGACGCTGAAAGGCCAAATCTTCCCCAGTTTTGGTTCGCGGCGCGCTCAGGTCTTCGTCCAATGGGGCTTGCTGGGCGTATTTTCGGTTGGATCTCCAGTAGTCGCGCGCGCAGTTCATCGCGATCCGCGTCGACCATGTTTTGAAGGATGCGTCTCTTCGATATTTCGGCAGGGCTTTCACGATATGGATGCATGTTTCTTGCGCGACGTCTTCGGCAGCCGGGCGATTGAACGCCAGCAGGCGCAGGGCGAGGCTGAAGATAGACGGATAAATTTCCCGCAGCAATTTTTCGGCAGCCTGTCTGTCGCCGTTTTGCGCGGCGTAAAGGAGATCGACCGTTGCGAAGGATTCTGGCATTGACGCTTGAGGCGGAGAGTTCGGTGTGAAAACAGGCGGGATCTTTGGGATCATTGCATATTTTTAATGCCGGAACAACCGGAGCGCGTGGAGTTTGTCAGTTTTCCCAAGGATTGAAGATGCCTGAGAAGCGGAGTTCTGGGGCGATCTTGATGGAGAGTTCCGAGGTGAGGGAGAGGGTGGACGTTAGGTCCTGGTTGGCGAGAACAAAGGTGTCGGGCTCGGTTTTGTTTTCTTCGGAGGAGATGAGAGCGGGAGTGGCCGGTTTTTGGCTGTTCTTTGCGACGGTGTCGGGAAGTTGCCTTGAGAGGACGAGGATGCCCGAAAGATTATCGGCATAGGAAAAGGCATAGCCCATGGCGGAGGAGAGGGAGCCGCTGAGATAGGTAACGGCGTAGCGACCCGCGCCGCTGCCTTGGGTGTAGGCGGTGATGCCGGTTAAGGAGCCTGAGAGGGTATCGAGCGAGGCGTCGGAGCCGAAGAAGCCGGAGAGGGTATAGTTATAGGAAGAGAGATCTGGGGCTGCTTCAGCATAAATGAGGCGAATGGTCGTTGGAGAAGCGGTGAGGGTTGGAGCGACGCTATAGAGGAAGCCGTTGCCTGTGCTCGGATAGGAAGGGCAAGAGCCACCGTAGGAGCAGCTATATCTGCGGAAGGCCCAGGAGAGGCCTGTCAGAGTGTCGTTGGCTGGAGTGGTTGCATAGACGAGCCAACGACCGCCGCCTGAGGCGGAGAGAGAGCCGCCGTTGTTGATGACGTTTCGGCCTGAAACGAGGACGAGGGCATCGTCTGTGCCTGAGGCCGAGACGGCGTTGGCGAGCGTGAGGTCAGCACTGGAGCCGGTTAGGACGATCAGCATATCGCCGGAGGTTGTGAGGCCCGTTGAACCGTTGCCGAGGGTGAGGCCGGAGGCTTGGGAATAGGAAATGGTTCCTGTGTCGCCGATCAGGGCGTTGACGGCGTTTCCGGCGTTGGTGAGCGTGTATGCGGCTCCTGCGCCTTCGAGGTCGAGCGTGGAGGCTGTGATGGAGCCGGATTGGGAAACATCGCCGCCGAGGGAGGTGAGCGTGACGGTTGAGGCGGATAGTGTGCCGAGGGTTATGGTTCCGACGGTGTTGTTGGTGTTGCCGGAGCCGTCGAGGAGGCTGATGGAGATGTCTCCGGTACCGGCATTGAGTGCGGTGCCGTCGGCCATGGTTATGGAGGCAGCGCCGGCTTCACGGTAGGCGTCAACCACGCCATCGGCGGTGGTGTCGTTGGCGATGAGAGTGAGATCGCCGTTGGCGGTTGTTATATCGGCGTTGATGAGGATGCTGTTTCCGGCTTGGAAGGTGAGCGCGCCGCCGTCGCCGCTAGAGGGGGTGACGGTGATGTCGCTGTTGACGGTGATGCTGTTGCTGGCCTGAAGGGTGACGGCGGTTCCGGCATCGAGGGTGGACGTGAGGAACGAGGGCAGGAGGTTCATGTCATTTCCTCCCGCCATCGAATAGGTTTGCAAGGATGGATCGGGCAGGCCGACGGCAACCTTGCTTGTAGCACTAGAACTATAAAAGCTGACGAGGAAGGAGCCGTTAGAGGTGTTTTCTCTTGCGTAAATTGTTGTGACGGCATTGCCGCTGGGGTTGATAATCGAATTGGCGCTCGAGAGGACGCCTGAGGTTCCGGTTGTTCCGTTACCCCATGTGATGGCTCCTAGATTGGTTATGGTGTCGCTGTCCCAGTAAGAATTGATGATGACGTAATTTCCGTCGCTGAGCGCCGTCGCTCCATACCAGCCTATCCAGTCGCTTGCCTGCGATCCGACGAGCGAGTTGGCGCTTGACACAGCGCCGGAGATGCCGGTCGTTC
>JAQUUS010000091.1 GCA_028693775.1 Alphaproteobacteria bacterium
CCGCATTGATGGTATTTTGCTGGCTGGTGGACGTGCCCGCCGTCACATAATGGACGGAAGAGGTGTCCGTAGTCACGCTGGCTGCAGGCGTAGACGAAGATGAGCTTGAGCCTGAGCTAGAGCTAGAGCTAGAGCTAGAGCTGGAAGTGCCCGACGTATTGCTCGATGTGCCAGAGGACGAAGACCCCGAGGACGAAGAGCTGGACGAAGAACCAGCCGAGCTTGAACTGGAGGAGCTACCCGCACCCGCACCCAAAGCCGAGACGTCGCAGTTCTTGGTTGCGGTCGTCATGGCCGGAACCGACGGGCAACCGCCAGTATGCAGTGTACCGCCGTCGAGCAGGGCATATTTGGTTGCCACGTCGCCGATTGTATTGCTGCAATTATAAACCGAAGTTGAGCTTTGTTGGACTTCGATAGCCCCATATCCGCCCGCGCCAACGTCCCGTGCAATATAGTTGCTGGCAACGTACATAGGCCCGGCGCCGCCTGCCGCACGCGCCGCGCTGTTACAATAGAGGCGCATACAGTTGTTGGTCACATAAGTCGTGCCGGCATTGTAAATGGACACGATATCGTGGCCTGGTTGGCGAACGACGTTGTCGTGGAAGTTTAGATTGCTGGTCGTTTTCGACAACACAATGTCGTTCCAGTTGTGATGGAGATACATGTGGTCGATTTCGATATTTGACGAACCGGTCAGCTGAATGATGTCGTAATAGTATTTGCCGCATTTCGTGGCCACACCGTTCGACGTCGTATTATTGTCTCTGTTCCCGTCGATTTCAAAACCGCTGATGCGAACGTTGGATACGCTGGAGCCCAAAATCATCGGCTTGTGCGTTGCCCAGTTGGCGTTTTTGACAAGCATGATTTTTGCGCCGCGATCGCCGGTCAATATGGTGTTGCTCACCAGATTGATGGTGCCGTTGATGGTATACGTTCCTGATTTAAGATAAACGGTTCCGCCTTTTTTCAGGGCGGTATTGATCTGATCCTGGTTGTTGCTGCTGTTCGAAGCGGTTAATGTTGTGGTTGCCGCAAACGATTGTGTGTGTGCCCCTATCATTAAGGCGCAGATGGCGACAAATAGGCGCAATGGCGATATCGACTTCATTTTATTCCCCCGTTTGTTTCTGCGAACAAAGCCCCGCCGGAAAGGCAGAAGAGCGAGCTCGCTTTCCTTGTTCGACAAACCCCAAACCAACGCATTCGGCAGCGCCATTTATTACAGACCGGTGCCGTGAGTTTTTCCCGAAAATGTTCTATGAACGTGACTGCGCGCTGTAATAAAACACTCAGCCGCAGAATAATTTGTATCTCTTTTGTACCGTAATGACACAAATCTGCCTTTTCCAGTGAGGGCAGGGACAAAGCGGAAGAGAAAACGCAACCCGCGAAGGATTTGTGAAAACGATTCCGCAAACGAGGTGAGAATATTATTGAAGGACACACGAGCGCACTTTGATCGGGCCGACGTATCGGAAGAACGATTTCGATGCGAACTCCTGCAAGATTCAATTGGCATCAGCGCCTCATGTAAGCACATAAATAGTGCAATAATTATCACATTGAATCGTAGGAAAAAGTCCTTAACAGAGTCTTAATTGCAATTTGGCGGCATTGTCAAGTCGCGTTCGACCGACGATTGAAGCGAGTCGCGAAGAAATTTCGGAGTGCTTTGCGCGTGTGTATTTTGCGTTACAAAATAATGACAAGAGCGAAATCGGTAGAGCGGAAAATCCGTTTCAACAAGGCGGATGGAGCGGCGATTCAGCGTTTCATTTTTTTTTCGCGGCTGTGGGAACGATTTAGCACATCGTGAGTGCTTTGCCGATTCTACAAAGGCAAAAAACGAATACTTATAAACCGCAGGTGATTTTGCACTCGTTGCTACGGCAAGGCGCTGGCCTGCCAAGAGAGCGATGTAATTTTTTTACGGCCTCGAGTTCATGCACATGCTCGAATTGATCGTCGCGCATATTCGAAACCTGAGAAATGGGGAGGACAAAAACGTCGGACACTTCGCCGCCCGATCTCTTTTGCATCTCATGCTTATAAAGGGGATCGGTGCGAAGTTTCAAAACGTGTTCATGAACCTTGCCCAACTCGTCTTTGCTTAATTCGACAGCGAGGCCGTTATATTGAACGCAATAACCGCCGTTTTTAAAATAGCGATATCCGACGCCTGTCGATACAACTTCAAAAGATTTCGGATCGGGTTCCAAAATCGGTGCGCCCTTGTCGTCCAGTAATTCTTCGCGGAGTTCGCGTGCGGCGCCGTCGCAGGGCTGTTCCCGCTCGTCGAGATCGATATATCCGCCTGTAATGCCGAACTTGCGCTTGCCGTCTTCGCCTTTTTTTCCGCGCTCGATCAAAATGACAACATTTTCCTTGTAAGCCGGATCGTAAGCGTAACAGATAACAAAAGCGCCGACCGTTGCGGTTGTAACGTCCGTCATTTCATAGGACGTCAGCTTCGAATATCCGGGAAGAGGCCCACAAATGGCTTTTGCCAACGGGCCGGTCAGGATTTCCTTGGGAGTCAGGCCGGGAAACTTACTGGTCAGATAGTCCACAGCTTCCTGAATGTCGGAATCTTTCGGTGTCACTTTGTATCCTCGTCTTTAATATATGTATCCGTTATCCGCGTTTCATAATGCGCTTTTTGGAGAGGCCCAGTATATACCCCCTCGACCTATCAAAAACACCCCCATATTTAATTTCATCCACAAGCATTAACCAACGACTAATGCGCGATTATCAAGGACATCCGACAATATTATGTCCTATTTCCCGGATATTTTGGCAAAAGTAGCAGCCTCCGAATCCTGCAAGGGCAGGGGAGAGAGAACCTCGTCCGCGAAGCTAAGCGTATCCAAATCCCCCTCTTCATCGGCAAGAACGATACGTTCGACAAACCGTGAGCCGCTGACGGTCACGCTTGAATAAGGAATTTTTGTCCCTTCCGTCTTCGGGGTCAAAAGAACGCTCCAGCGTTCGCTGTTGCCGATGTGCGAAACTGAAAAATCTTTTTCAAACGCAGCCCAGTTTCCGGCCAATGCGCTCCCGACGATATTGTAGAAACGATCCAGATTCTTGATTTTCATCTTCATCGAAACAGAACCAATCAGCTGACGCGCTCCGTTGCGCGTAACAACGGTAGTTGTCGGAAACGGTTTTTCAATCGACCAAATCAACCCATGATCCGGCGCGGCAACAAAACGCCCCGAAAAACGCAGCGCAGTTCCGTCAAGCGCACCCACGCGCCGTTCTTCGACAAAAGCGCCGCGCAGAACACTTCCGCTCCCAACACACATTTGCGCTGCGAAAGCCGAAGGCACGCAAGAAAAAGCAAATATGCTGATAAGTGCCATAAATATGAGACGCATAGAGAACTCCTTCTCGAAAGGGACACTCAATTATTTGACACGAATACAAATAGACGCTCATTGTGTCCATAATTCGTCTACGACATTGATGCTTCATACGTTTTGCCGTTCATCGCAACAATATAACCCATTGTCTAAGGAGAAATACTGACTAGGCAGGTGCAGCATCATTCCTCATAAAATAAATGACCGTCCATGTGGTATATTCGTTCCGTGCCGACATCCTAAAGGACGCCCGAATATGAAAGCACAGCCCGCCAACAACATCAAAGCCCTTAGTGAAAAAAAGGGGATCTCCGCACGCAGGCTGGCCAAGCTGATCGGCACATCGGCACCGCATATGAGCCGTCTCATCAATGGCAAGTCTCCGTTAAAAACGAAATGGCTCAAAAAGCTCTCCACAGCGCTGAAAGTTCCGGTCGATAAAATCGTGGATATCAAACCACATCCGGCGAACGGCAAAAAGCCAGTCGAGGCCTTCGACCTAATGCTGCCCGGTTCGATCATCGGATGGCTGCTCGAAGCGGCCGATAACGCCAAAACGGATTTGTCGAGAACCGAGCTATCGAGGCTGACAAGCTACATCTACAAAGAAGCCATCAACGCAGGCCTTTCCGAAGATCATATAAAAAGGCTTGCGCATATGGCCGTACAGATCAAACAGATTCTCGGCTGAAACAAGCCAAAACAAACCTTGAAGAGGGGGCAAAAGTCGCCTATGCGTGTTTGCCTGAAAATGGCAATCTAACCCTCCGGAAAGACTTGGTCTTTTTAGTGCGCATCGAGGACGGCTCATGAAAATACTCATCACAGGCGCGGCTGGATTTATCGGCGCGGCGCTGGCGAAAAAGCTTCTCGAACGAGGAGACGAAGTTGTCGGCGTGGATAACCTGAATGATTACTACGACGTCAAGCTCAAGCAAGCGAGGCTTGCGCGCCTGCGCGAGACAGGAAAATCCGCCTTTTCATTCAGCCAAATCAATATAGCCGATAAAGACGCTATTCTGGCGCTTGCCGACACCTGCAAGGACGCCGAACTTGTCGTCAACTTTGCGGCGCAAGCGGGCGTGAGATATTCAATCGTCAATCCGTTCGCCTATGCCGAGTCGAACGTCATGGGCTTTATTGTCATGCTGGAGCTTGCCCGGCGTTTACCCAGACTCAGGCAGTTTGTCTACGCCAGTTCGTCATCTGTCTATGGCGGAAACGCCAAAATCCCCTTTTCCATCGAAGACCCTGTCGAAAAACCCATATCCGTCTATGCCGCAACCAAGCGCAGCGACGAGCTTCTCGCCTATAGCTATGCCCATTTACATAAAATCCCCTGCACGGGGCTTAGGTTTTTCACGGTCTACGGTCCGTGGGGTAGGCCCGATATGGCCGCTTATCTCTTCACCTCCAAAATTCTGGCCGGAACCCCACTTCCCGTCTACAATTATGGGAAAATGCGAAGGGATTTCACATATATAGACGATGCTATCGCCGGAACCATCGGCGCCATGGAACGTCCTGTTTCAGCTTCCGATCAAGGGGTTCAGTCTGAAATTTTTAATATTGGCAACTCCAGAACGGAAATGTTAACCGATTATATCGGCGAAATCGAAAAGGCGCTTGGCCAAAAAGCCGTTCTGGAGCTTTTGCCCATGCAGCCGGGAGACGTCCCCGAAACGTACGCCGACATCAAAGCTTCGCAAGAAGCGTTCGGCTATGCGCCGAAAACGACCATAAGCGAGGGCATACCGCGCTTTGTCGACTGGTATAAAAAATATCACTCTGTTCAAGGATGAAGTCACATGAAGATCGTAATGCTCGGCGCCGGATATGTTGGTTTGGTTTCCGGAGCCTGTTTTTCTGAATTCGGCGTTGACGTGACCTGCGTCGATCCCGACGAAACGAAAATCGCGCGGCTTCATGATGGAATCATACCTATCTTCGAGCCCGGTCTCGACGAACTTGTCACCAAGAATGTCCAAGCGGGCAGGCTTGCGTTCGCAACGAGCCTCTCCAAGTGCGATCCTGAAGTCGATGCGATTTTCATTGCGGTCGGAACGCCCACGCGGCGCGGTGATGGACATGCCGACCTGACCTACGTCTATCAGGCTGCCAAAGACATCGCCGCCTACCTCAAGCCGGACCATTTTACGGTCATCGTCACGAAATCGACGGTTCCCATCGGAACGGGCCGCGAAGTTGAGCGTATTATCCGCGAAGCCAATCCCAAGGCGAACTTCGGAATGGCGTCGAATCCCGAGTTTCTGCGCGAAGGTTCGGCAATCGGCGATTTCATGCGTCCCGACCGCGTTGTCTTCGGCACAAACAGCGAGCAGGCGGCCGAGGTCATGAAGGCGCTTTATCGCCCGCTTTATCTCATCGAAACGCCGATCGTCCAAACGTCGCTAGAAACCTCCGAGATGACCAAATACGCAGCGAACGCCTTCCTTGCCACCAAGATCACCTTCATCAACGAAATCGCCGATCTCTGCGAAAAAGTCGGCGCAAACGTACAGGATGTCGCCAAAGGCATCGGCCTCGATGGCCGTATCGGCAAAAAATTTCTTCATGCCGGGCCCGGCTATGGCGGATCGTGTTTCCCCAAGGACACGCTTGCGCTCGTCAAAACAGCCAACGCCGTCGGCTCGCCCATGCGCATTGTCGAAACGGTCGTCGATATCAATGCCAGGCGGAAGCAAAGTATGGCGCAGCGCGTGATCGATGCCGCAGGCGGAAACGTCAAGGGAATGAAAATCGCGGTCCTTGGCGTTGCCTTCAAGCCGAACACCGACGATATGCGTGACAGCGTTGCGCTCGATGTGATCCCCGCGCTTCAAAAGGCCGGAGCCGTCGTTCAGGCGTTCGATCCCGTTGCGATGGGCGAGGCGGCCAAGCTGCTGCCCGACGTCACCTGGTCGAAAGATACCTATGACGCTTTGTCGGGCGCAGGTGTCGCCGTGATCCTGACAGAATGGAACGAGTTCCGCGCTATCGATTTCGACCGAGCCAAAAGCCTTATGGCAGCGCCGGTCCTTGTCGATCTCCGGAACGTCTACAATCCCGACGAAATCAGAGCGCAGGGCTTTTCCTACACCTCTATCGGCCGCGCCTGACCCGGATATCTCATTGTTTATATGGATAAATACCCGCCCTGATGGCGTGTTGACACTGCCACAGCGACGTGCGTCCCGAGCCAGCGTTTCAAG
>JAQUUS010000092.1 GCA_028693775.1 Alphaproteobacteria bacterium
TACTACAATAATAAGAACTGAAAAAAATAAAAAAATACTTCTTATAAAATCACGAGCACTATCTTCCGATGTTTTTAATTTATCAATAATAAAAGGAACATCGTAACAGGGATAAACGTGCCCCGAAGCCTTGAGTTTTTCGAGTGCGGCCTTGTAGGTTTCGACGCGATCCGACTGACGCCCGAAAGCGCCCCATGTCAGACCGAGCCATTCCATGTCGCGCTTGATCTCATCGACAAAAGCCTCTGTCGAACGCTCGCGATCCGTATCGTCGAGGCGCAGCATAAAAACCCCGCCATGTTTGCGCGCAAACAGGTAGTTAAACAACGCCGCGCGGATATTGCCTATATGCAGCAATCCGGTGGGGCTAGGGGCGAAACGAACGACGACCGACATAAAACCAGCTTTGTTAAGAACCCTGTAAAGGCGCCTGTTTTAGCACGTTTTTTGGGACTTCCAACCCTTTCGTTGATTTCCGGGCCCTTTTAACATATAAGACCGTCCATAAACTTGATTTATTTCATAAAGGATATTTCGCCATGAGCAGCCCGAAGTCTTCCAAGAGGAAGAAAAAAGCTATCCGCATCAGCGATTTCAAGAAGTGCTGCACAAACCTCACGGGCCTTGCTTCCGCCGGGGTTGTGGCCTCTATCGGCCTGACCGGCCTCCTCATGGAAAAAGGATATTCGGCAGGCACTCCGTCGAGGGAAGCGGTCGAACACATTCAACTGGCTGGACACATGATAACCATGCCCCCGGAAGCCTACGCCCTCCTTGGCGCGGCAGGGCTCATGGGCATGGGCTACTACACGTTCCGGATAGGCCAAAGGGGCTCGAAATACTACAAAGAGCGCCAGAGCCAATTGAATTGCGACCAATAATTTTATTACTAGTTTTCGCGCCCCCCCCCTATCATGCAAGCATATTTCGAGCATGCCCTTTAAAGGATAAAGATTATGAACGCGCCTCAAACGAAAATGATCGACAAAAAAGCCGCACAAATCGAACGGTATAAAGTCAGCGCACGCGAACTGACCGAGTTCGTCGGAACAACCCTTTTAGCCTCGATTGGAATCGTCTCCGGCACAGCCGAAATAATCGCTTCGCCGGGCACGCCCGCGCGGGAAATGATCGAACACATCGCCATCGCAGGAACGACAATAACGGTACCCGCCTCCGTCTACGGCGCCATGGCGCTAACCGGCTTGGCCGGGCTCGCCTACCTGACCAACAGAACGTGCAAAAAAATAGACGCGCACTACAAGGCCCAAAACGGCTAAGCCTCAAGCCGCCAGCGCAGCAAGTTCGCCCAGAAGTTTTTTAACGCCTTCCATGCGGCGCTCCGGATCGTTCCACGCGCGCATCACGACAATTTTCTGATCCGGGCGAACCATCACCGTCCCGGCATTGTTGCCGATCCACGCCATCAGCCGCTCGGGCCGCGCAAACGTATCGTTATGCAAAGCGATAATCGCGCCCTTCGCGGCAACGTCGATCTTGGCGATCCCCGTCTTGCGGCAAACCTGCTTGATCGCAACGGTCTGCAAAAGGTTCTCAACCTCCTGCGGCAACGGCCCGAACCGGTCGATCATCTCTGCGGCCAGCGGTTCGATATCGGCATCGTCCTCAACGTCGGCCAAACGCCGATAAAGCCCAAGACGAACGTTCAAATCCGAAACATAGGTTTCCGGGATCAAAACCGACAGCCCAAGATTGATCTGCGGCGTCCACCTGTCCGGCGCATCCGAAACCCCACTTCCGCCCGAGCGCGCGGCCGCAACGGCATCCTCAAGCATCTGCTGATAAAGCTCGACGCCCACTTCGCGAATATGCCCCGACTGCTCCTCGCCCAAAAGATTGCCCGACCCGCGAATATCCATGTCGTGCCCCGCGAGCTGAAATCCCGCGCCGAGCTGTTCGAGCGTCTGAATAACTTCCAGCCTCTGCTGCGCAGTCTTCGAAAGCGTTATGCCCGGATCGTAGGTAAAATACGCATAGCCCCGAAGCTTGCCGCGCCCCACGCGTCCGCGAAGCTGATAAAGCCCCGCAAGCCCAAAGCGGTCCGCGCGATGCAAGATCATGGTATTGGCGTTCGGAATATCGAGCCCGGATTCGATAATATTGGTCGCCAGCAAAACGTCGAACTGCCGCGCATCGAACGCAGTCATGATATCCTCAAGCTGCGTAGGCGTCATGCGCCCATGAGCCATGACGATCTTGACCTCAGGCACCAACTCGCGAAGCTTCTCGGCCACGCCCGCCAGATCGTCGATATAAGGGCACACATAGAACGACTGCCCGCCGCGATAATGCTCGCGCATCAAAGCCTCGCGGATCACAAGCGGATCGTAAGGCAAAACAAACGTGCGAACCGACAACCGATCAAGCGGAGGCGTCGCAATCAGGCTGAGTTCGCGAACGCCCGCCAAAGCAAGCTGCAAGGTCCGCGGAATAGGCGTCGCCGTCAGAGTCAAAACGTGCACCTCCGAGCGAAGCTCCTTAAGCCGCTCTTTCTGCTTCACGCCGAAATGCTGTTCTTCGTCGATAATCATCAAGCCCAGATGCCTGAAAGCAACGTCCTTGCCCAAAAGCGCATGCGTGCCGATCACAATATCGACGCGCCCCTCCTTCATGTCCTCCTTCGTGCGCCGCGCATCGGCAGCAGAAACCATGCGAGAAAGCTGCGCAATCCGGATCGGAAAGCCCCTGAACCTGTCCATGAAATTGTTAAAATGCTGGCGCGCCAAAAGCGTCGTGGGAACGACAACAGCAACCTGCAACCCCGCCTGCACCGCCACAAAAGCGGCGCGCAAGGCAACCTCTGTCTTGCCGAACCCGACATCGCCGCACACAAGCCTGTCCATCGGCTTGCCGCTCGACAAATCGGCAAGAACCTCGCCGATGGCCTTTTCCTGATCGTCGGTTTCCGCATAGGGAAAGCGGGCGGAAAATTCCTGATAGGAGCCTTCGGCGGTTTCGATCACCTCGCCCTTGCGAACCTCGCGCTCGGCCGCGATCTTGATAAGCGCATCGGCCATATCCTTGAGGCGCTTCTTGACGCGAGACTTGCGCTGCTGCCACCCCAGCCCGCCCAGCCTGTCGAGAACAGCCCCGGATTCCTCGCCGCCATAGCGCGATAAAAGATCGAGGTTTTCGACCGGCACAAACAGCTTGTCGCCGCCGTCATAAATAAGCTTGACGCAATCGTGCGACAGCCCCAGCACCGAAACGTTCTCCAAGCCTTCGTAGCGTCCGATCCCATGCTCGGCATGAACGACAAAATCGCCCGGATTGAGCGAACCGAGTTCGAGCTGAAACTGCTTGGCAGCCCTGCGCTTGCGCGGCGCGCGGATCAAACGGTCGCCCAGAATGTCCTGCTCGGTCACAAGCGCGAGATCCGGCGAAACGAAGCCGTGCTCGAGCCCGAGAACGATCAACGCAACGAGCTTGGTATCGAGCTTATGCAGCGCATCGAACGAGGAAACCTGCGTCTGGGCCGAAATGCCGTGCGTCCGCAGCAACCCGGCCATGCGCTCTGCCGAGCCTTGGCTGTAGCAAGCCACGGCAACGCGGCGATTGAGTTTCAGTTGCTCGTCAATATAAGTCCCGAGCTCTTTATAAAGATCGGTATCCTGCCTGTTGGCGCGCGCTGCGGCAAAATCGCGCCCGCGCAATCCCTGACAATCGACCTCCGACGCCTCTGTCGCGCCGAACGGAGAAAACAGCGCCACAGCCCTGCGCTCCAAATCCTTGCCGAGCGCCTCAGCCGACAAATATAAACTGTCGACAGGCGCAGGCTTGTAAGGAACGCTGCCGTCCTTTTTCCTTGCGCGCCTGGCGGCCTCGAAAAGCGACCGCCGCGCCTGATAAAAATCGTCGATCTGCTGAAGCCGCGAGTCAATGGCCTCAAACGACTGATAATCGAAAACGACCGGCGCTTCGGGGGCATAATCGAACAGGCTAAAAAGCTTGGGATAAAACAGCCCGAGCCAGTGCTCGACGCCCGGAAAGCGTTTTCCCTGCGTCACGGATTCATAAAGGGCGTCGCTGTCCGTCACAGCCCCAAACAACGCGCGATAAGCCGAACGAAAATGAGCGATCGACGCCTCTGTCAAAACGACCTCGGCGCTGGGCCCAAGATGAAAACCGTCAATCTTCTCGGTCGTCGTCTGGCTGAGCGGATCGAAAACGCGAATACTGTCGATCTCGTCGCCGAAATAATCGAGCCGCAAAGGAGCCTCGTATCCCGAAGGAAAAAGATCGACAATCCCGCCGCGCACGGCAAACTCGCCCGCTTCGCGAACCGTGCCCGCGTTGACATAACCGTTCTGAGCAAGAAACAGGCAAAGTTTTTCGACCGGAAGCGTATCGCCCACAGCCGCATCGAGGCAGGACTGCGCCAAAGCGTCCGGAGGCAAAGTCTTCTGAGAAACGGCATTGACCGTGGCGATCACAACGCAAGGTTTCCTGAACGCCTTGCCGAGCCGCCCCAAAGCCGCAATGCGCTGCCCCACAATATCGGTATGAGGAGAAACGCGGTCATAAGGCAAGCAGTCCCAGGCCGGAAAAGGAACGACCTCGCACCGGGGCGCGAAAAACGCCAGAGCGTCGGCCATGACAGCCGCGCGTGTGTCGTCCTGCGCGACATAAAGCACCGGCTTTCCGCACACTCTTTCCGCGATTTCAGCCAGCAAACGGGCGTCATGCCCCTCCGGCGCGCCGGGGAGAGTCACACGCTTGCCGTGCTCGATTGTCCAATTGGTTGTAAACATAGCAGTTCTATAATCCAGATCCGTACCGGGCCTTGTCTATTTCGCGTTAGAGCCGAAAAGTCAAATTTTAACACTTACCCCCGTTTTCCCCGTTATCCACAGGGTTAACAATTGACGAAAAGTTGTCCCTCAACCCGCTGATATGATAGCGTTCGTCTTATGCCAGAAACAGCCAATCTACCCGCCCTTCGCGCCGTAACGTCCGCCGACCCCATCGGCTCCGTACGGACGCCGCCCCACAACATCGAAGCCGAGCAGGCCCTGCTCGGCGCGTTGCTGGTAAACAACGTCGTATACGAAAAAGTCGGCGAAATTTTGCAGCCGGAGCATTTCTACGACCCTGTCCATGGCCGGATATACGAGGCAATCTCGACCCTCGTCAACCGAGGTCAGATCGCGGACCCCAAAACGATGCGCGGCCTATTCGAAAACGATCCGGCCCTTGCGGCAGTAGGCGGCGCAAACTACCTCGTCGACCTTGCCGCCAATGTGGTGACGATCTTCAACATCGAGGACTACGCGCACCTGATCCACGACCTGCATCTGCGCCGGGAGCTGATATCTCTGGGAACGGACGTCGTCAACGAAGCCTTCCAGCAGGAACTCGACAAACCGGCGACAACGCAAATCGAAACAGCCGAAGCCAAGCTCTTCGAGCTGGCGCGAACGGGCGAAACGGACCGAGGCTTCGTCAAGCTCGAAAAGGCGCTGACCGTCTCGATCAAAATGGCCGAGGAAGCGCACAAGCGCGACAATCACATCACCGGCGTCACAACGGGTTTTGCGGATGTCGACCGGCGCATGGGCGGCCTCCAGCGCTCCGACCTCATCATCCTCGCGGGCCGCCCCTCAATGGGTAAAACCGCGCTGGCCACCAACATGGGTTTCAACGCCGCGCTCGCGTGGTACCGAAGCGAAGGCAAGGAAGGCTCCGGGGTCGCGTTTTTCTCGCTCGAAATGTCGAGCGAACAGCTGGCAACGCGTCTCCTTGGCGACTTTTCAAGCGTGCCGTCCGACAAAATCCGTCGCGGCGAAATCAAAAGCGACGACTTCACAAAATTCGTCGAAGCATCGCAAACGCTCTCGCGCGTGCCGCTCTATATCGACGACACGCCGGGCCTCTCGGTCGCAGCGTTGCGCACGCGGGCCCGCAGGCTCAAGCGCATGGTGCCCAATCTGGGCCTCATCATCATCGATTATTTGCAGCTCCTGCGCGGATCGAGCGGCAAGCGCGACGAAAACCGCGTGCAGGAAGTCTCGGAAATCACGCGCAGCCTGAAAGCGCTGGCCAAGGAGCTCAACGTGCCAGTCCTGGCGCTCTCGCAGCTCTCCCGCGCCGTCGAAATGCGCGAAGACAAAACGCCTCAGTTGGCCGACTTGCGCGAATCCGGCTCCATCGAACAGGACGCCGACGTCGTGATGTTCGTGTACCGCGAAGAATACTACCATTCGCGAAGCGAACCGATGCGCCGCGCGGACGAAGACGAAAGCAAGTTCAACGACCGGTACAGCCGCTGGATGCAGCGCGGCGAGGAAGTCAACAATATCGCCGAAGTCATCGTCGCCAAGCAGCGTCACGGCCCCATCGGAACGGTCAAACTGCACTTCGACGGACAGTTCACGCGCTTTTCGAACCTTGAAAAAAGATTTGGAGACACGGAAGAATAAGGAGCGACAAAACGATGCATGCGTTTCAATCGGTCATTCAGGCAGATATTCGCGAGCTTTCCGGCCAAAATGCATGGGTTACCCTCCGCAAAGACGAAGCCGAAAAAATCGCCTCCACC
>JAQUUS010000093.1:0-2549 GCA_028693775.1 Alphaproteobacteria bacterium
GCTTCGCGTTTGAGCTTGGCTTCGAGCGCGAGCCTTTGGAGCAGGTTTTGTTTTCTGAGCTTGCGGTGGTGTTTTTCGAGCGCTTCGATTTTATCTATGATGCGGCGTTCTTTTTCCTGCTCGGCGGCGATTTGATCCATGAGGTTCGCGAATTTTTTGTTCATGGAAAGGCTTGAGCCGACGCGCACCGCCATGCCTTTGAGGCGCAAGAGGAGCAGGTGCAGGCCCGCTCTTTGCGACGAGAGCGACGCTTTGAACCAGCCGAGGAGCTCGTCTTGCTTTTTTTCGGTCATCGTTCAGGCCTTTGGAGAGGGGCTGTGTAACTGGGCCTCGGCGGGCGCTGGGCGGAATTCTGTTGTTTCGCGGGAGTTACGGCAAAGTATGCCGTTTTGGTTGTTTCGTAGAAGAGAACTTCGTGGAGGAGCACGGTCGAGCCCAGCGCGATGCCGTTGCGCTTCATGGCCGGCAACGCAACGGATTTTTCGGGCTCGACAAGGGTTGCGAGCTTTGCGTACAGGTCCGGCATGGAGGCGTTGTCCATTCCGAGAAGATCTGTGAGCGACGATATGTCGAAACTCATCGATGCGTGCAGATAGGCCAATTCTCCCGAACGGGCGGGGGCGGAGGCCCAAAATTTACGCGACATGACATCGGACAGGTGTTTGTTGCTGACGATGACGATTGGCGGCTCCCTGGTTCCGCTGCGCAGGCGTTGGCGCAATCTGTTCGCGGGGCTGGCTTCCTGCTTTTTCCGGATCAGGAGCATGAGATGGTCTTTTTCCGGGCCCGCGTCGTTGTCGGCTGTGTACAGCACAAACGCTTGCAAGCCTTTTTCTTTGGCCGGGGACAGGGAGTCGAACAATTCGTTGAGGAATGCGGTTCCGTTCGGCTTAAGCAGCGACGCGACGAATGTGTCGGCTTTCAAGATCCGTTGCGAATTGAACGAGGCGGATTCGTCGGGAAGAGACGGGCCGGAGGTGCTGTCGTGCCAGACAAATTCAAGTTTTCGGACGTCGTAGTCGGGAACGTTGTTGTTGTCTGAGGCCGGGAGTTTTGCTTGCGGACGCTCCGGTTGCGTGACAAGCGCCGTTTGCTTTTTCATGTAGTCGTCGAGATCCCTGATTGCGACGATAAGCGTTTCGGGAAGCGGCATGCCCATTTGCCTTGCGACGCTCAGGGACAAAAGCATTTCCTGCGTATCTTCGATCGTTCCGCTGGCCATGTAGTCCAGGCTGCATTTGACGCTTTCCGAGACAATGCTCAGAAGCATGTTTCGCGCAACAGGGGGCAGCCCCTCTATTTTTTGGGTTGCGCGGAGAAATTTTTCTTGAAGGAGCAAGTCTCCTTCGTTGTGCACCCGAAGCTTCGTTCTTTCGAGCAGCTCTTTTGCGAGGACCGTGTCGGTTGTGTGGTCGTTCCCGCCGATGCTCGCATTTTTGAACGGATAGGCGGCATCCGTCGTTTCGTCGATCAGATTCTGAAGGGCTTCCGGATTTTTCGCCCAAGCCTTTTCGAAGTTTTTTTGATAGGTCGCGACCCACTTTGCCGCGTTTGGAAATGCGCTCAGGATGCCTTTTTTGTCTTCGCCGCCGTTCAGGACGGCCCAGATTTCAGCAAATGCTTCCATTTGGCCTTTTTCGCGGTTGTCTTTGCGGATGTAATAGCCCCAGCCGTTTCTGTAGGCCTGGGTGAGTCCTCCCATGGCTGCGATGTCTTTCTCGCAGGCTTCGCGGAAGCTTTGCGTGCGCGAGGGTTCGCCCATGTTTTGGTCGAAGGCGTGGCCTATTTCGTGGCGCAGACTCGTTGCGACGCTTTCCTTGGATCTCCTGACACGCCATGCTCCGGTGATGATGCCGCGCATCGTTAACTGGTTGTTGTCGGCCGGATTGTCCGCAACGTAATAGTGTTGGGCTATGCCGATTGTGTTGTCTATGCCCCAGTACCTGGCGGAGGATTGGTTGATTTCCGTGCGGGAATCTTCTTTGGATGGAGGGGGACGGAATTTTCTGGCCTCTTCGGAGGACCATACGTCGGACATTGTGCCGGCTCCGACAATCCGGACATTTCGGCTGCTTAAAAATCCGCGAATCTCGGGCGATACTTCGCTGTAGGTTTCGAGCAGGGCTTTGCGGTACTTAAGCGTTGTCCGGCCCCGGAATTCAAGACCAAGCTTGTTTGGCATCGGGTCGTCGTTCAGGTCACGCCAATGCTTCTTCGGATTTTCGACTGAGTGTCTTTTCATGCGCTCTGAGTTTTAAAAAAGCCAAAATCTATATTCCAAACATCGTTTCGCATAACCATACGAAAGAGAAAACTGCGTATAAAAGAATGAAAAAAACAAGTCATCTAAATGACATGCTAGCATTTCGTGCTTAACAAACAGTAAGCTTTATTCATTAAAAAACCCGGCTGCCCGCCCTGGCGAATTTGGCGGACAACCGGGTTATATCCCGTTGAAAAGTAGCGCTATTTACGGCTGCTTAACCTTGTTCATGACGGCGCTGCTCGTTTCGTTCGCGTGTTGCGTCAAGGGGCCGATCGCGTCCTTG
>JAQUUS010000093.1:2559-6537 GCA_028693775.1 Alphaproteobacteria bacterium
TTGGCAACGCGAACCGACAGTTCGGAAACCTTGCTGCCGTTTGTGACTGCGTTATCGAACGCTTCCTTCACGAATTCGGTTTGCGTGTTGATGGCTTCTTGCGGGGTCTTGGCAGAAGCGAGGGAGGAATAAGCATTGATGCAGCGGGAAACGTTTTCCTGCGAGAGGCCGCTTACGCTACGCGTAATTTCCTCGACGCCTTGCCACAAAGCTGCAGTCGATTTCGTAACAGCGCTGATATAGTTCGATACAGCGGTGTTAATATCTTCGAATGCTTTTGCGACATTGCCAGGGATGTCGACGCCATTGGGGAAAGTCATGACAAAGCTCCATTTGCAAAAAGAAAAACAGGGCTGAGAAAGGGGGGTGAACAAGGATATGACAGCCGTTAGCCTGTGGTGTAAACTATGGTTAACAAGGAGTCAACCAAGAACGTAAAGCTTTATTAAAGAAATTTTTGTCGTAGATGATTGTTGCAAAAAAAGAACAGCGCCTCTTGCGGGGCGCTGTTTTTTCTTTTTAACGCGTTGTTTTAGAATCGTTCTTTATGCAGACGCGGCTCCGGATTCGTAGTCGGTGCGCTCTGTGATGCGCGCCGCTTTGCCGCGCAAACCGCGCAGATAGTAGAGTTTCGAACGACGGACATCGCCGCGACGGACGCGTTTGACCGATTCGATTCGCGGGCTGTACACGGGGAATACACGCTAGACGCCTTCGCCGTAGCTGATCTTGCGGACCGTGAAGGACGAGTTCAGTCCTGCGTTCCTCCGCGCGATGCAGACGCCTTCGTAGGCCTGCACGCGTTCGCGCGAGCCTTCGATAACCTTGACGTTGACGCACACCGTGTCGCCGATTCCGAAGGTGTCGATCTTTGCGTCGGCCTTCAGCTTTTCGACTTGCTGCGCTTCGATTTTTTGTAACAAGTTCATGACTGTCTCCTTCAAACTTTCTTTCTATTCAAAACATACCGTTCGTACAAGTCCGGTCGTCTCGATCTCGTGATCGCTTCGGCCTGCTCTTTGCGCCAGGCCCGGACCTTTTCGTGGTGCCCGGAAATCAAGACTTCCGGTACCGCCTCTCCCTTCCATACGGCAGGGCGCGTGTAGTGAGGGTATTCTAACAAACCCTCCGAAAAACTCTCCTCGTCGACTGTCGTTTCGTTGCCCAGAACCCCGGGCAAGAGACGTACGCAGGCTTCGATCAGAGCCATCGCCGCAACTTCGCCTCCTGCAAGCACGAAATCGCCGAGGCTCACCTCTTCGAGCCCTTGCTTGTCGATCACGCGTTGATCGACTCCTTCGTACCTGCCGCAGACCAGGAGCAGCGATTCTTCCGCCGCCAGTTCGGATACGAGGTTTTGATTCAAAACCCGTCCTCGCGGCGACAGATAGATCTTGCGTGAGGCTTTACCGAATCTGGCTTCGGCCCCTTCGATGGCGTCGTCCAGAACATCCGGGCGCATAACCATCCCCGCACCCCCTCCATAGGGAGTATCGTCGACAGAGGCGTGCTTATCGCGCGCAAACGACCGAATGTCCAGTGTTTCTAGACTCCAAAGACCATCTTTTAATGCTTTTCCGGGCAGGGAGATACCTAAAATCCCCGGAAAGGCCTCCGGAAAAAGGGTTAATATCGTTGCGTGCCAGCTCATAACCATCCCTCCGGCACCGCTATGACGATTTTTCCGGCCTTGATATCCACCTGGGGGACAAAGCCATCCCGGAACGGGAGCATAAAACTGTCTTTCCGGGTTTTCCCGATTTCGAGGAACGTTCCACCTCCGAAGTCGTACAGACCCAGAACCGGGCCGTAGTCCTTGCCTTCGGAGTCGATTGCGGTCAGACCGATCAGGTCGGCTTCGTAGTATTCGTTCTTTTTCGTTTTTGGCAGCACGGCGCGAGGGATATAGATTTTGTCGCCGCGCAGTTGATCCGCGTCTTCCTTGTTGTTTATGCCTTCGATAGAGACAACGAACAAATCCTTGGTTGCCGATTTTTGCTCGATCTTGAAGGTTCGGGCTCCGTCGGCGCTCAGAAGCGGTTCGTATCCGAAAATCGCTTCGGGCTCGGCCGTAAAACTGCGCAGCTTTGCAAGCCCCCGGACCCCATGGGCTCCGGCGAACTGGCCTACGCATATTTTACGGTCTTGAGTCATGTCTCGATCCTTGCGTGCCGCTATCTGAAAAGTTTTTTCAGAAAGCTCATTCTCCCCGCAGGTTTTGCGGGCTCGGCTGAAACAACCTCGCCGGGGGCTGCCAGACGCAGGAGCCGAAACGTTTCCTCGGCGAACCTTTGGGCGACGGCGTCCATTTCCTCGCTCGAGAGCTCGTGGACGTGGCGTCTTTGGCCGTAGGGCATGGCCCTGTCGGTGCAGTCGCGGTTCACTTCGATTTGCAGAAAATTTTCCGGAGCGTTTGTCCACATGGGCATGCTGCCCAGATAGAGATTTCTGTGTGCGTCGGAGAGAAGCCGGAGCCCGGCGTCTTCGTTGAGCCCGGCCTTGTCAAACAGCGACCGGCGGAAAGTCAGGATCAGGCGATCTCTTTTGCTCTCGCCCGCGTCTCTTATGACGGCAGCGTCTTCGCCGCACGACAGAATTTCGGCGGAGGACGAAACAATTTTAATTTCCGGTTTCTGTTTTGCCATTTTTTTTCTCTGGCATCCTGTCCGCGAGGGTTTGCGGCCCTCGCGACACGGATTTTTCTGGTTTACGCTGCCGGGGTTTCGGCGGCGGGCGCTTCCGTAGCGGACTTGGCTGCTTCGGCGGTTTCGGCTGCGGCCTTCAGGCGTTCCTGTGCCTTCGCGCGGGGAGCCGACTTCTTCGGGGATTCGTTCCACTTCACTTCGGGGCCAAGAGCCGCAGCGTGCAAAATGCGGGCGACGCGTTCGCTGGGCTGCGCGCCGTTCTTGATCCAGTACTTGATGCGCTCTTCCGTCAGGAT
This sequence comes from Alphaproteobacteria bacterium, assembly GCA_028693775.1. Taxonomy (GTDB): domain Bacteria; phylum Pseudomonadota; class Alphaproteobacteria; order UBA9219; family UBA9219; genus CAIXLI01. Next base: position 5,501 of record JAQUUS010000093.1, read on the forward strand.
GGCGCGATCCTTGCTGTCCTTCGGAAGCATCGGGTTGTAGGTTCCGACCTTCTCGATGTAGCGGCCGTCGCGCGGAAAGCGGCTATCTGCAACGACGATTTGATAGAACGGGCGCTTCTTGGCGCCGTGACGGGACATGCGAATGACTAACATTTATTTTTTCTCCTGTTGTTGAACATATAAAAGCTAACCTTGTATTCCTCCGCCGATCTTCGGCAGCATGTTGCGCAAAAAGCCAGATTTTCCGAGCTTTTGGACTTGCTTCATGACTTTCCGGAGTTCGAGGAATTGCTTGATGAGCCGGTTGACGTCTGCGACGTCCACGCCTGCTCCCACCGCGATCCGCCGTTTGCGCGAGGCTTGCAGCAGATCGACGTCCTTGCGTTCGGCGGGGGTCATCGACTGGATGATCGCTTCCTGCCGCTTGATGATTTTGTCGTCGATGTTGGCGTTCTTGAGCTGGTCTTTGATTTTGCCCATTCCGGGAAGCAGGTTCATCATGCTCCCGAGGCCGCCCATGCGGCGCATTTGCTGAATCTGCTTGGCGAAGTCGTTGAGGTCGAACGTTCCGCCGCCCATCAGCTTCTTGGCCATCGATTCCGCTTCGCCCATGTCGATGTTGGCGGCTGCTTTCTCGACCAGCGAGACGACGTCGCCCATGCCTAAAATGCGTCCGGCAAGGCGGTCGGGGTGATAGGCTTCGAGGGCGTCGGTTTTTTCGCCCGTGCCGAGGAATTTGATGGGCTTGCCTGTGACCGCGCGCATCGACAGGGCCGCGCCGCCGCGCGCATCGCCGTCGATACGCGTCAGGACGATGCCGGTGATGCCGATTTTTTCTTCGAACTGCTGCGCGATGTTGACGGCGTCTTGCCCGATCATGGCGTCCACGACCAGCAGGCTTTCGTCAGGTACGACCGCATCGCGGACTGCTGCCGCTTCGGCCATCAGGTCGTTGTCGATTGCAAGACGCCCGGCGGTGTCGAGAATGACGACGTCGTAGACTTCCTTCAGCGCGACGTCGAGCGCGCGGCGCGCGA
>JAQUUS010000094.1 GCA_028693775.1 Alphaproteobacteria bacterium
TACTGCGCTTTCGCCTTTTTAACTTTATTGGGGTACAGGTCCTCACATGACGGATGACATCAAGACGGCTGAAAACAATTCGGAATCTTCAAGCCTTGAAAGCGGCAAGGAATTCCTTCGTACCATGTTATGGGCCCTGATTATCGCCCTTACCGTCCGCACCTTTGCCTACGAACCCTTTAATATTCCTTCAAGCTCCATGGTTCCGAACCTTTTGGTCGGCGATTTCCTGTTTGTCTCGAAGTTCTCCTACGGTTACGGCTCAAAGGGCACCTTTTTGGGCTTTATTCCCTTTTCGGGCCGTTTGGGCGGAAATGCCCCTAAACGCGGCGATATTGTCGTTTTCAAGCTGCCGCGCGACCCTTCTATCGACTACATCAAGCGCCTGATCGGCCTCCCCGGCGATACCATTCAGATGCGCCACGGCATCCTTTATATTAACGGCGTCCCCGTCGACCGCGAACGCCAGCAAGCGCTGGCCGCAGAGGCGTACACGTCGCCGCCCGTCAATGCCGTGGACTTCCTTGAACATTTGCCTCAGGACGGCGCTCACGTCATTCGGAAAATGGGCGAAAACCAGGCTTTGGACAACACCATTGTCTTTACCGTACCGCCCAATAACTATTTCTTCATGGGCGATAACCGCGACAACTCCCAGGACAGCCGCACAACCAACGTCGGCTTTGTGCCTGAGGAAAATCTTGTCGGCAGGGCCGAACTTCTTTTCTTCTCCATCGACGAGCACGCCCGTTTCTGGCAATTCTGGAAATGGCCCGGCGCTGTCAGGTGGTCGAGGTTGTTTTCCAGGATCAAGTAACGAATGGCCGCTCAGAACGACAGACCCAATCCCGCCGCACTGGCCGAAAAACTCGGCCACGAGTTCGCTACGCCGCGCCTTTTGGAAGACGCATTGACGCACCCGTCCCTCTCGGGAGGCAGGGCGCGGAAAAAGGGCGCGCCTTACGAACGGCTCGAATTCCTGGGCGACCGCGTTCTTGGCCTTGCCATCGCAGAATGGCTTTATGAGACCTTTCCAAACGCCGCAGAAGGCGAAATGGCCAAGCGCCATGCCGCTCTCGTCAATCGTGACGCTTTGCGCGCCGTGGCCGTCGATATCGGATTGGCCAAGTTCGTTCGCCTTGCGAAGGGCGAAGATGCGCAGGCTTCGCGCAAAAATCTCGCCACCCTTCCCGACGCCATGGAAGCCGTGATCGGCGCTTTGTATCTGGACGGCGGGTTTCCCGCCGCGCGCACCTTTATTCACAAGTATTGGCAACAAGACATTGCCGTTCCGGAAACCCCGGCAGATCCAAAGACGACTTTGCAGGAATGGGCTCAGGGGCAAAGTCTGCCCTTGCCGACCTATCGCGTCATCGAGAACACGGGCCCTGCTCATGCGCCGAGGTTCGTGGTCGAAGTCAGCGTGAAGGGATGTCCTCCGACGCAGGCCGAAGGCAATTCAAAACGCGACGCCCAAAAAGCAGCCGCCGCTAAACTCCTTGAAACCGTTTTAAAGAAATGACAAAGAAAAAAATCCAGAAAACAGAGAAGACACACGCCGGATTCGTCGCCATTCTGGGCGCTCCGAACGCGGGCAAATCCACTCTTTTGAACAGGCTTGTCGGCGAAAAAGTTTCGATCGTCAGCCCAAAGGCTCAGACAACCCGCATCCGTACGCTCGGCATCATGACCGAGAACGGCGTGCAGATCGGCTTTATCGATACGCCCGGGCTTTTTTCGCCCAGGCGGCGGCTGGACCGCGCCATGATTCAGGCCGCATGGAACAGTCTTGAGGACGCCGATGCGGTTGTTTTGATTGTGGACGCTTCGGCAAAGAATCCTCTCGAAACAGTCGAGCCCATCGTGGAGGAATTCAAGAAACGGAAACTCTCGGCCTTTCTCGCCCTCAACAAGATCTACGCCATGCCCCCAAGCCGCTTGCTGCCTCAGGCCAAGGCTTTGGACGAAACGGGCGTTTTTACGGACGTTTTCATGATTTCGGCCCTCACCGGCGACGGGGTGGACGATCTGAAAGCCGCTCTTGAAAAGAAGATGCCGGAAAGTCCCTTCTTTTACGGCGAAGATCAGGTCAGCGATTTGCCTTCGGAAATCCTCGCTTCGGAAATGACGCGCGAACAGCTTTATTTTCAACTCCAGCAGGAACTGCCTTATGCCGCCGCCGTTATACCTCAGAGCCTCGAGGAAAAACGCGACGGTTCGGTTATCATCAGGCAGGTTATCGTTGTGGCCCGCGAGAGCCACAAGCCTATCGTTCTGGGCAAAGGCGGCGCGCGCATCAAAACCATCGGCGAAAAAGCGAGAGCCGCTTTGGCGAAGCTTTTCGACAGGAAGGTTCATTTGTTCCTTGAGGTCAAGGTCGATGAAAAATGGCAGGATAATCCCGGCTTTTACAGCACGTTCGGACTCGACTTCGGCAAAAAATAATTCCATGAAAAAAGCATTCGTTTCGCTTTGCCTGGCCGCTTTGCTGCTCGCCTTTCGGCCACTTTTGGCGCAGGCGGGCGAAATCGGCGCGGTGACTTATTCCTTCGCGCCGAAACCGGCTCCCCCGCTTGTTTTTCGCGACGCGGAGGGAACGCAGCATGCGCTCTCCGATTACAGAGGGCGCTATGTTTTGCTTCATATCTGGGCGACGTGGTGCCCTTATTGCGTCGGGGAAATGGCGACGCTCGATGCTTTGCAGGGCCGCACAAACCCGCAACGGCTCACGGTAATTCCGCTTTCGGAAGATCACACGGACGGAGCTGTCGGCGCTTTTTATCGCACCCATAATATTACGCATCTTCCTGTCGCTCTGGATACCGCCGGGCGCGCTCCGGGCGCTTTTAAATTGCCGGGGCTTCCTTCCAGCGTTGTGATCGATCCTCAGGGCCGCGAAGTCGCGCGCCTCGAAGGTCTTACGGACTGGGCTTCGCCCGAGGCCGAGGACTTTTTGAAAAACGCGATGCAGGTCAGGTAATCGGCCTCAGATTTTTCTGACGGCCACGGACGCGTTCAGGCCGCCGAATGCAAACGAATTGTTGAGCGCCGTGTCGATCCGCATGGGACGCGCTTCGTTCGGAACGCAATCGAGATCGCATTCGGGATCGGGCTCCTGATAGTTGATTGTCGGCGGCGCGACGTTTTCGCGGACGGCCAGAACCGTCGCCAGCATTTCCAGTGCGCCTGCCGCGCCCAGCGCGTGTCCGAACATCGACTTGCTGGACGACAATGCGATCTTCTTTGCGCGCTCGCCCAGCGCAAGCTTCATGGCCGCCGTTTCGGTCGAGTCGTTGATGCGCGTGCCCGTTCCGTGCGCGTTGATGTAATCGACGCTTTCGGGCGCGATCTTTGCATCCCTCAGGCAATTGACAACGGCGCGCGATGCGCCGCCCGCGTCAGGCGTGGTGATTTCGCTCGCGTCAGAGCTCATACCGAAACCTGCAAATTCGGCGTAGATCTTCGCGCCGCGCTTTTTGGCGTTCTCTTCGGTTTCGAGCACAAACATGGCCGCGCCTTCGCCGATCACCATGCCCGCACGGCCCAGAGAAAACGGGCGGCAGATGTCGGGCGACATGACTCTCAGGGCTTCCCATCCCTTGAGCGTTCCGAAGGTCAGGCACGACTCGGCTCCGCCCGTGATCGCGCGGTCGATCAATCCCGAACGCAGCATCGACAGCGTTACGCCCATCGCATGGACAGCCGAGGCGCAGGCGCTGGATACGGTAAATCCGGGCCCTGTGATCCCGAGGGTCATGCTGATATGGCTCGCTCCGGCGTTGGCCATCAGGCGCGGAATCGTGAACGGATGGACACGGCCCGTCGATCCTTCGTCGAGAAGTTTGTGATAGGATTCTTCCAGAGTGTTTTGGCCGCCGACGCCGGTGCCGACGATCACGCCCATTTGCTGCGCTTCTTCCTCGCTCAACGAAAGGCCTGAATCCCGAAACGCCTGCATGGCCGCACCTACCGCCAGCTGCGAAAAACGGTCGAGCAGAGAAACCTTCTTCGCCTCGATGTAGTCTTCGATACGAAAATCCTTCACTTCGGCCGCAGGATAACGGATCTCCTGCCCTTGATAGGAAAAGGTCATGACGCCGATCCCGCTGCGCCCGGCGAACAAATTGCTTTTAAATGCCTCGACGTCGTTGCCAATCGGCGAAACGACTCCGAGGCCTGTGATGACGATGCGTTGCATAAAGGCCCAATCGATACAATGAATGCTCTTTTATAACCTGCTGGAGCTCAAAAGAAAACCCGCAGGCGCGTTCGGCGCGCTGCGGGCTTGTCCCTTGCGTACAGGGTTTTTGAAATCAGTAGCCGGTCGAGCTTTGATCCGTCTTCTTGAGTTGGTCGACGATATAGCCCGCGCCCGTTCCTACGACGCCGCCTATGGCCGCTCCGCATGCAACGCATCCGCCCGTCATAACCGTTCCTGCCGCACCAATCGCCGTGCCTGCGGCCGCGCCTGTCAGCATGCGCTGCTCTTGCGCCGTCAGCTCGGAACAGCCGGTCAATGCGACCAGGCAGAGAACCGCAATTCCTTTTCCAAATGTCTTCATGTCTTGCCCCTTTTTTGAACAGTATGCGCTTGCGCTCACACTAGCGTTAAGGATGCGTTATGGAAGGTAAAAAATTGGTAAAACCTTGCTTTATCTTGCCTTTTGCCACTTTTTCGCCTTTTTTGTAAACGGGAATCCTGCCGCAGTAAACCAAAAAACCATTACGGTTCAACAACTTATATGTGTAACAAACCGTAAGAATGCTTGTCTTCCGTTGCATGAGGCCCGGCTGTACATGTTATTCGCAGGCGCACAAATGCGTTGCGCTCTGTTTTGCGTTTGTTTTCAGGATTTGTTTATGCCGTACGATACCGTCTCTCAACGCCCGGATAAAAGCCAGTTGCCTCCCATCCTCATGGGAATGGCTCAGGCTTCCATGCAGAAAACGCTGGCGAAGGCTGTCGAATGTTCCGGCGTCGGCGTTCATTCGGGCCAGACGGTTACTATGCGCCTCTGCCCCGCTCCCGAAGATACGGGCATCGTTTTTATTCGCACCGATCTTGTTAACGGCGCGCGCAAGATTCCGGCGCGCTGGGACAATGTCGTCGATACGCGCCTCTGCACCGTTATCGGCAACGATCACGGCGGCAAGGTCGCCACGGTTGAGCATCTTATGGCCGCCATCTCGGCTTGCGGCATCGACAATGCCCTCATCGAAATCGACGGCGGCGAAGTTCCCGTTATGGACGGAAGCGCGGACGCGTTCGTTTTTCTGCTCGAAATCGCGGGCACGGCGGAACAAGCCGCTCCGAAACGCGAAATCGAAATTATTCGCCCGGTCGAAGTTTTGGGGCAAGGCAAGGCGGCATGGCTGCTTCCCTCGGAAAAAACGCGCTTTAGCGTCTCCATCGATTTCGCTCGCGCACCCATTCACAAGCAGAGCTTCGATATTGCTTTGTCGCCCGCATCCTTCAAGGCGGAAGTTTGCCGCGCTCGTACGTTCGGCTTCTTCGAAGAAGTCGATCAGCTCCAGAAGCTCGGGTTGGCTCGCGGCGGCTCGCTCGACAACTCGATCATCATCAAGGGCGATTCGATCCTTAACGAAGGCGGTTTGCGCTACAGCAACGAATTCGCCCGCCACAAGCTTCTGGACGCCGTCGGCGACATGGCTCTTGCCGGAATGAAGATTCGCGGCCGCTTCGAGGGCCTTTGCTCCGGACACGCCCTTAACAACGGCCTTCTCAAGGCTTTGTTCGACGCACCCGAATCGTGGCGCGTCGTCGAAAGCGTCGAGGAAGAAGAAGCTCTTGCTCAATAATCCGTTTTCTATGCTATAAGCAGGGACGTCCTAACTTTTCGGATGATTCCATGCGCTTTTCCTTTCCGAACGTCTCGTTGAAATCCCTCCTTGCTGCGGCCCTCCTTGCCGGGCTTTGCGCTTGCGCCGCTCCCCAGAATATCGACGCTCCTTCGGAGGAGCCGGTCGAGATTCTTTATAACAAGGGTGCTGATGCGCTCGATCGCGGAGAATATCGCGAGGCCGCCAAGCTTTTCGCGGAAGTCGACCGCCAGCATCCCTACTCTCAATGGGCCGCACGCGCTCAGCTCATGGAGGCTTATGCCTACCATGCGAGCATGGATTATGACGACGCCATCAAGACGCTCGACACGTTTATCGAACTTCATCCCGGCAACAAGGATGTCGCTTATGCCCACTACCTCAGGGCTCTTTGCAACTATGAACGTATTTCGGATGTGCGCCGCGATCAGACTTCCGCTCGCGAGGCTTTGAAGGGCTTCAGGGATGTCATCTCCCGCTTTCCAGAAACGGAATTCGCCAAGGACGCCAACCTCAAGATGGCTTTGATCAACGATCATTTGGCCGGGGCGGAAATGGATGTGGGCCGCTACTATATCAAGCAACGCCTCTATATCGCCGCTATCGGGCGCTTTAAAACTGTGATCGAGAAATACCAGACGACAAGCCATGTGCCCGAGGCTCTTGAACGCCTCGTCGAG
>JAQUUS010000095.1 GCA_028693775.1 Alphaproteobacteria bacterium
TCGATCCGCATATCGGCTTGCTTCATCGCGGGACCGAGAAGCTGATTGAGCACAAGACTTATCTTCAGGCTGTTCCTTATTTCGACAGGCTCGATTATGTCACGCCGTTGGGGCAGGAACATGTGTTCGTTCTGGCTGTCGAGCGGCTTTTGGGGATTTCGCCGCCGTTGCGCGGGCAATATATCCGCGTTCTGTTTGCCGAGATTACGCGCGTTCTGAACCATATTTTCAGCATCACGATGTTCTCCAACGATCTGGGGGCTGTGACGCCTTCGCTTTGGGGGTTCGAGCAGCGCGAGATTCTTATGGAGTTTTATGAGCGCGCGAGCGGGGCGCGGTTCCATGGCAACTATTTCAGGCCGGGGGGCGTGCATCAGGATTTGCCCGACGGGCTGGCTGACGATATTTTGGCCTGGGCGCTCGCGTTTCCGAAGTTTATCGACGATCTGGAGACGCTGCTGACCGAAAATCGCATTTTCAGGCAGAGGACCGTCGATATTGGCGTTGTGAGCAAGCAGCAGGCGCTCGATTGGGGATTCTCCGGGCCTATGCTTCGCGCGTCGGGCGTGCCTTGGGATTTGCGCAAGGCTCAGCCTTACGACGTTTACGACAGGATGAATTTCGACGTTGCGGTCGGCAAGACCGGCGATTGCTATGCGCGGTATTTCGTTCGCCTTTATGAGATGCGCGAGTCTTTGCGCATTATCAAACAGTGCTTGCGCGAGATGCCGGAGGGGCCTGTGTTGACGGAAGATCGCAAGATCGCTCCGCCCCGGCGCGGCGAGATGAAGACCTCCATGGAGGCCATGATCCATCACTTCAAGCTGTTCTCGGAGGGATTCCACGTTCCGCCGGGCGAGACTTATACCGCCGTTGAATCTCCGAAGGGCGAACTGGGCGTTTATCTTGTTTCGGACGGCACCAACAAGCCTTATCGCTGCCATATCCGGTCGACGGGCTTTGCGCATTTGCAGGCTATCGGCGAAATCTGCAAGGGGCACATGCTGGCCGATACGGTTGCCATTGTGGGGAGCATGGATCTTGTTTTCGGGGAGGTCGATCGATGAACAGGAAAACCGACGCCTTCGCCTTTGATGCTGAGACCATGGCTCGAGCCCAGAAAATTGTCGCGCGCTATCCCGAGGGACGGCAGGCGAGCGCCGTTATTCCTCTGCTGGATCTCGCTCAGCGGCAGAACGGAAACTGGCTTTCGCAGGAGGCCATGGATTATGTGGCCGGGCTTTTGGGTATGCCGCAGGTTCGCGTTTATGAGGTCGCCAGTTTTTATACCATGTTCAATCTCAAACCGGTGGGGACGTATCTCGTTCAGGTTTGCACCACCACGCCTTGCTGGCTGCGCGGGTCGGACGGGATTGTTGCCGCTTGCAAGGACAAGCTGGGCGTCGGGATCGGCGAGACGACGCCGAACGGGAAGTTCACGCTCGTTGAGGTCGAGTGCATGGGGGCTTGCGTTAACGCTCCTGCCGTTCAGATCAACGACGACGTTTATGAGGATTTGACTCCGGAAACCATGGGCCGGATTTTGGACGAACTCAAGGCGGGCAAGTCGCCGAAACCCGGATCGCAGGCGGGGAGGAGGGGCTCGAGCCCTCAGGACGCGCAGGGCGGACCGAAGGAGGAGGGCGGCGATGCTTGAGGACAAGGACCGCATTTTCACCAACCTTTACGGCTTCGAGAGCTGGAGCTTGAACGCGGCCCGTCGGCGCGGCGTTTATGACGGGACTGCCGATATTCTTCCCAAGGGGCGCGACTGGATTATCGAGGAAATCAAGAAATCCAATTTGCGCGGGCGCGGCGGCGCGGGATTCCCGACGGGCATGAAGTGGTCGTTTATGCCCAAGGATAATTCGTTGCCTCACTATCTTTTGATCAATGCGGACGAGTCCGAGCCCGGAACCTGCAAGGATCGCGATATTTTAAGGCACGATCCTTATCGGCTGCTTGAGGGCGCGCTGATTGCCTCTTATGCCGTGGGGGCGCATGCCGTATATATTTATGTGCGGGGCGAGTATTTCAACGAGGCGGCCATTTTGCAGCAGGCCGTGGATGAGGCTTACTCTTACGGGCTTCTGGGGCGCAATGCCATGGGCGCGGGGTGGGACTGCGACGTTTTCATCCATCGCGGCGCGGGCGCTTATGTTTGCGGCGAAGAGACCGCTTTGATGGAAAGCCTCGAGGGGAAGAAGGGACAGCCGCGCAACAAGCCGCCGTTTCCGGCGAACGCGGGGCTTTATTCTTGCCCGACGACGGTCAATAACGTCGAGACCATCGCTTCGGTGCCGGAGATTTTGCGGCGCGGGGCCGGGTGGTTTAACGGATTCGGGCGGCCAAAGAATAACGGGACCAAGATTTTTTGCATTTCGGGGCACGTCAATAAGCCTTGCAATGTCGAAGAGACGATGGGGATTCCGCTGCGCGAGCTGATCGAGACGCATGCGGGCGGCGTTCGCGGGGGATGGGATAATCTTTTGGCCGTTATTCCGGGCGGATCGTCGACGCCGCTGGTGCCTGCGCATTTGTGCGATTCCGTGATTATGGATTTCGACGGGCTGCGCGAGGTTCAGTCGTCCTTTGGGACGGGCGCGGTCATTGTGATGGACAAGTCTACGGACATTATTTACGCCATCGCGCGCATCAGCGCTTTTTACAAGCATGAAAGCTGCGGGCAGTGCACGCCGTGCCGCGAGGGTATTGCGTGGCTTGCGCGGACCATGGCCCGGATGGTGCGGGGCGATGCCTCCGTGGATGAGATCGACACCATGATCGAGGTTACGAAGCAGATCGAGGGCAAGACCATTTGCGCGTTTGCCGACGGCGCGGTCTGGCCTATTCAGGGACTTGTGCGGCATTTCAGGCCGCTGCTCGTGGAGCGCATCGAGGCGTATCGGAAGACTGCGAGGAAGGCATGACGTTTTTGCATTACATCGACAGCGCGGAAAACGCGCCACGCAAACAGAAAGACATGGCGTCGCTGGTTTGCGTTGTGGGGGGGCGGGCCGATTATACCAAGGGCGAGATTGCGCTGCTCGAAGGTTTCGCGGACGCTCATATGGCTTGGGACGACGGGTTGTCGAAGGACAAGCGCGATGCCGCTTATGTTTTTTTCAGGAAGTGCGAGGACGGGCGCTGGGAGCGCCGCAAGGAAACTTGGGAGAAGGGGCCTTTCTTTTCTCCGACGCTGGAAGACGCGTTGACGACGATGTACACGATCTATGGATTGCCGATTCCTCCGGATGTGCGCCTCAGGGCGGACGGGGGACTGGGACCGCAGAGCAGGGACGAGCTTCATGCCTAAACTGACGATAGACGGTATTGAGGTCGAGGTTGCTCAGGGGACGAGCATCCTTCAGGCGTGCGAGCAGATCGGGATCGAGATTCCTCGCTTCTGCTTTCATGACAAGCTTAGCGTCGTTGCGAGCTGCCGCATGTGTCTGGTCGAGGTCGAGAAGATGCCGAAGCCTGTGCCGAGCTGCGCACAGCCTTGCGCAGACGGGATGGTCGTTCATACGAACTCTCCCGCCGTCAAGAAGGCGCGCAAGGGCGTTATGGAGCTTTTGCTTATCAATCATCCGCTCGATTGTCCGATTTGCGATCAGGGCGGCGAGTGCGATTTGCAGGATCAGGCCGTTGCTTACGGGCGGTCGTGCGGGCGCTATCGGGACGAAAAACGCGCGGTGCCCGAGAAGGATTTCGGGCCGCTGATCAAGACGGCGATGACTCGGTGCATTCATTGCACACGGTGCGTTCGCTTTTTGAACGAGATTTGCGGGACGCCGGAACTCGGCGGCATGAAGCGCGGCGAGAATTTGGAGATCGGCATGTATGCCGAGCATGCGCTCACGTCGGAGCTTTCGGGCAATCTTATCGATATTTGCCCTGTTGGCGCGCTGACGAACAAGCCAAATGCGTTTGCCGCGCGGTCTTGGGAGTATCAGAAGACCGAGACGGTGGATGTGATGGATGCCGTCGGCTCCAATATTCGCGTCGATACGATCGGCAATGTGGCCCGGCGCATTTTGCCGCGCCTCAACGAAGACGTGAACGAGGAGTGGATCAGCGACAAGACGCGTTTTGCCGTTGACGGCTTGCGCTATGGGCGGCTCGACAAGCCTTGGGTCAAGCGCGACGGGGCGCTTGTTCCTGCGAGCTGGGATGAGGCGTTTTCGGTTATTGCGGATCGGTTGCGGGACGTTCCTGCCGGCCGCGTCGGGGCTTTGGCGGGGGATTTGGCCGATTGCGAGTCCATGTTCGCGCTCAAGATGCTTCTTACCGGGCTCGGATCGCCGAACCTCGATTGCAGGCAGGACGGTGCGTTGTACGATGTGTCCTCGCGCGGGGCTTATATCATGAATTCCGGCATTTCCGGGATCGAGGAGGCCGATGCCATCCTTTTGATCGGGACTAATCCGCGTCATGAGGCTGCTTTGATCAATGCCCGCATTCGCAAGCGCTGGCTGCGCGGCGGGTGCAGGGTTGGCGTGATCGGGCCGGAGGTCGATCCTGGATATCCCTACACATATATAAGTGCGTCGCCGGGGGCGATTCCGGCTATTTTGGACGGGCGGGAGGCTTTTGCCTCGGTTTTGAAGGATGCTCAGCGGCCCATGTTTATTGTGGGGGCGGGGGCTTTGGCCCGGCCCGACGGGGCTGCCATTCACAGGTATGTCAGGGAATTGGCGGAGAGTTTTAATGCTGTGCGTGAAGACTGGAACGGTTTCAATGTGTTGCAGCATGCCGCCGCTCGCGTCGGCGGGCTGGATCTCGGCTTTTTGCCTCAGGAGAGCGGCTGGGGGACGCGCGATATTTTGAACGGCAGGCTGGAGTTCCTTTGGCTGCTCGGTGCGGATGAGGTCGATTTGAGCAATATCGGCGGCGCATTCGTCGTTTATCAGGGGCATCACGGCGACGCCGGGGCCCGGCGCGCGGATGTGATTTTGCCCGGCGCGGCTTATACAGAGAAGATGGGGCTTTATGTCAATACAGAGGGTCGGCCTCAGCTTGCGTTGCAGGCGGCCTTCCCGCCCGGCGAGGCGCGCGAGGACTGGGCTATCGTTCGCGCCGTTTCGGATGCTTGCGGCGCGACGCTGCCTTTCGATACGCTGATGCAGTTGCGCGAGGCGATGTTTGAGTATGCGCCCGTTCTGGAATGCGCGGGGCAGGTTCAGAAAACCCTCTGGGAGTCTTTCGGCGGCGACGGTCGGTTGTCTCACGATCCGTTCGGGCTGGCGGTTCCGAACTTCTATATGACGAACCCCATTTGCCGCGCGTCGCCGACCATGGCGAAATGCTCCGAGGAGATTTTGCCTCTTCTTCGACGGGAGGGCACGGAGTAAGCCATGAAAGAACTTTTCTTCGACACGATTTGGCCCTTTGCATGGCCGTTGATCTGGATCCTTATCAAGATCATGTGCATCGTTTTGCCTCTTCTTGGCGGCGTGGCTTATCTGACTTATGCGGAACGCCGCGTTCTGGCCGCCATGCAGTTGCGGCGCGGGCCCAATGTGACCGGGCCTTTGGGGTTGCTTCAGCCTATTGCGGACGGCGTCAAGCTTTTGGGCAAGGAAACCGTTTTGCCGACGGCTTCGAACAAGGTCGTCTTTTTGCTGGCTCCGATTATGACGTTTTTCCTCGCGCTCGTTGCGTGGGCCGTCATTCCCGTTCATCCGGGGTTTGTGCTGGCCGATTTGAATGTGGGCATTCTTTATCTTGTCGCTGTTTCGTCGCTCAGCGTTTACGGCATCGTTTTCGCCGGGTGGGCGTCGAATTCGAAGTATTCCTTTCTCGGCGGGATGCGCTCGGCCGCTCAGATGGTTTCGTATGAGGTTTCTACGGGGCTCGTTCTGGTGACCGTATTGTTGCGCGTCGGTTCTTTGAATCTTACGAAGATCGTCGAAGCCCAGCGCGACGGGTGGTTCGCGTTCGGGCTTTTGACGCCCATGTTCGTCGTTTATCTCATTTCGATGCTCGCGGAGACAAACAGGCATCCGTTCGATTTGCCCGAGGGCGAGTCGGAGCTTGTGGCCGGGTTCCATACAGAATATTCGTCCATGGCTTTTGCGATGTTTTTCCTCGGCGAATATGCCAACATGATTTTGCTCAGCGCCATGGCTACCATTCTCTTCTGGGGCGGCTGGCTTTCGCCTTTGGAGGCGCTCGATTTCATTCCCGGCTTTATCTGGTTTTTCGGGAAGGTCGCGGCCAGTCTCTTTCTTTTCCTTTGGGTGCGTGCAACGCTGCCGCGCTATCGCTACGATCAGCTGATGCGTATCGGCTGGAAGGTTTTGTTACCGATTTCCTTGCTGTGGGTTGTTGTCACGTCGGGGTATCTCGTCGCGTTCGACAAACTGCCGCATTAGGGGGATGCATGAGTTTACTTCGTCCCATCAAGACTTTGACCCTGTTCGAGATCCTTCGCGGTCTCGCGCTGACCTTTACTTATTTGTTCAGGCGCAGGGTTACCATCAACTATCCTTATGAAAAGGGGCCGCTT
>JAQUUS010000096.1:0-5107 GCA_028693775.1 Alphaproteobacteria bacterium
CTCGCCCGGATTGACCGTTATCTTTACATTCGAGTCTGTAATCTCGACATCTCTGGTGTTTTTCAGATCAACTTCTTTGCGGGGATTCTCTTCCAAAATTGTTCTCCTCGTCGCTTACTAACAGAGGCGCTCGATGCGCCTCAGCGCCTCAGGGGTGTGCACCATCAGTACCTTCTGTTGCCGCAGCCGTCATGTTCCATCGCGGGAGTGTTATGTTCGTCCGTGTCTCGTCCATAAGAATTCCCAGATCTATTGTTGCATTCATGTCTTCCGTGATCTCTGTCAAACTCTCCCCGCTCGAAACAGCCAGCAAGCAAGGTGACGAGCGCGAGGACAGCCAGAAGTTTTGGCCCCTGATGCGGATATTTCATGATGCCTTTTCCTATTTTTGTTTGGGAAAAATATTTCTCAACAAATAAGCGTATGCCACGCATATTCCTGCCTTTTGACATTCATCAAATAGCCATTCGGAATAACGCTTCTTTTTTGGTTTGGCGTTGCGGCAGGCGGCATCCGAAAGAGGCATGGCAAACCTCCATCTGTGGGTGAAAGGTCTAGAAGACATCAAAATCGGTTTCTTCACCCGCATCTTTCACCCAAAATCTGCCTGGATGCTGGAGCCGGACTTGGGGGCAATGGAATTTTGCCCTTTATAACTACTTGTTCTTATTTGTCTTTTGGATGATCTTGGGCGATATGGGATATATCCTTGGCTGGGGGACGTGGATTCGAACCACGGTAAACAGAGTCAGAGTCTGTTGTCCTACCGCTAGACGATCCCCCAACAAGGGGGCCTCTTCTAACATACGTTTTTGCATTTGTGTAGGGGAAGGTTTGTTTTTTTGGGTTAACGCGCCCCACGCCCAAAAAATCACGAAAGACAAAGCTGCTGATCGGGCCTTGATGGCTCTGGGCTCCGTCTGGGCGGGACCAATTTTTCGTTAACGCCAATAAAAATGCCGTTACACCCGTCAACATTAACCGTAAGTCGGAATAACCCGTCGATATGCCCACATTCTTTTGGGTTATGCTGTTCGAGCACAGCGCCGAGCATGCAATTCCAGATATCGGCCCTATACGAAGCAAAATCCCGACCCAAAACGCGCGAGAGCTCCTCCGCAGGCAAAATAATCTGAGGCCCGCAAAACAAGCTGCTCTGCTCGTTCACCAATCTCTTCTGCTTGAAAATAACCCCATCCAAAAGCTGATAAAGAAAGGCTTCGGATTCCAGACAACGCCCAACCGTTTCCGCCTGAGGCATGTCCGGCTGCAAAGCGAGATCAATATTCTCCAAAGCCCGAAGCCGCTCTTCAGAAAAAACGTCGCCTCTGGCAGGAAGAAATCTCTCGCCGATACCAACATAGGTTCCCCTTGTCCCGCCGAATTCATAATCCACAATGATGCGGTAATCGTCAGCGAAACTAAGTGCGCGCGTTTGCGGATTGTGCGACAAAATAACCGCCTCAACGGCGGCGCTCCAATCCCTGTAGCTGAATTTCCTGTAAGGATTTTCGCCCGCATCCCTGAAAGCGTCAGAGGTCCGCAATTTCTCGTTCAACTCATCGAACGGAATAATTGTAAAAGGATGCGAATGCCCCTCTCCGGGCAAGTCCTTCGGATGAATCATTCTGTTGTTCCCGAAAATGACCTCGTCCAGAATATCTTCGAGAGGAGAAAGATCGGCGACACGTCTTTTCGGTAAAACAGAAGCGTCGCGCGCCGCAAGGAACTCTTCCAGAGTGACCCGATTGGCTTTTTCGTCAAATGAAGGGTTTTTCAAATAATCCGTAATATCCACAGACATGCGCAAACCGTTTTATTGATCTTACGATCTTCTCAAGGCGTCGCAAAAGGCGTCTTCGTTGATGGAATACTAAAAGCTATCATAGAAAACAAGAAATACAAATTTTGGTAACATTTTGTTTTTTATAAATATTTCTATTTTTTTGAGTCTCTCCCTTCGCCCTCGGGCACCGTAGAAAGCTTGATGTCCTGCGCGCGAAGCCAATAGGTCGACCCCTTTGGCAACCCCTTCATGGCCCGATCCGCAAGCTGCCCCGCCGCCTTGTCGTTTCCGGAAGAAACAGCTTCTTCGGCCAAGGCATAAGTGGCCATCGCCGCATAACGCCCATCCTTCGAAAGCTCGGCCTTGCGCCCCCATGCCGAAGCCAAAAAGCGCCATGTCATCGGAACGCGCGGCTCCAGCCTGTTGGCTTCGATCAAATTCTGGATCGCAAGATCGATGCGCACAGAGTTTTTCGAGCCGTTTGCCCCTTCCAAAAGGGCATGGCCATAAGCCTGATGCAACAAAGCGGAATCGGGCAAAAGCTCAACGGCCTTGCGATAGTTTGCGATAGCCTCCTCGATACGCCCGTTTTCAAACTGCACCTGCGCCTTGAGCTCATAGAAAAAAGGGTTGGAAGGCTCTTGAGCAATAAGCGCATCGGTAAGAGCAAGGGCCCGATCGACCTTCCCCGTGCGATATAAAGCGATGGCCCGGGCATACCGCGCCGAAAGACGCTTGTCGTTATCGGTATAGCGCAGCAAAGCCGTTTCGGGCTGAAGAAAGCCCATCAACTTGGCCTTCATGCGCTCATGCATAACGTAGAATTTTTCAGGCAGCTTGGCATCCTTGGCGCGCGAGGTTTCGAGGTGACGCTTGAGCGCATCGACACGATCCTGTGTCAAAGGATGCGTCCGCACATATTCTTCCTGCCTGTCCTCGGGCAACATCTCCTGCCCTTCGAGCTTGCGAAAAAACTCCACCATGCCTCGGGACGAAATTCCGGCTTCATCCAGAAAACGCCCGGCAGCAACGTCCGCCGAAGCTTCCTGCGCGCGGCTAAATCTCAAAAACCCGCGCTCGGCAATCTGCATCCCGCCTGCGGCGGATGCCGCCGCCACATCCGAACTGCCGCTGGCGACACCGGCCGCCACAGCCAAAAGAGTCCCCAATAGAGCTTCAGCCGAGGCATTTCGCATTTCTTCCTTGCCACGAATAAGATGCCCGCCCGAAATATGGCCTGTTTCGTGGGCAATGACGCCCGCCAATTGTTCGGGCGTATCGGTCAACTGCAAAAGCCCTGTATAAAAGAACTCGTTCATGCCCTCGGCCACAAACGCATTGGCGACGCTGCTTTGAACGATGGAAATCGAAATGCTTCGAGGATCGATTCTTGCCGCGCGATAAATGGGCGCAGCCAGATCGAACAAATAGTTTTCGATCTCCGCATCCCTGATAAACGAAGGCTGAGAAAAACCCTGAGCCGAAGCTCCGGCGGGAAGGACGAGCGACGCAAGAAAAACGGCAGCCTTCAAGACGAAAAAAAACGAACGGACGCGTACGATGCTCACGTTTTAAATCCTTGGGCTACGAGATAGGTTTCCGACGATTCCGAACGGCTGGCCGAAGGCTTGGCGTGGCGAATTTTTGAGAAATTCATGCGAAGCACATCGAGAATATCGCGCTCTGCGCCGCCTTGAAAGAATTTGCAAACGAACGCCCCGCCCGGAGCCAGAACATCGACGGCGAAATGCGCCGCCATTTCGGCAAGCGCCATGATACGGATATGATCGGTCCCGGCATGACCTGTGGTGTTGGGAGCCATATCGCTCAAAACAAGATCCGCCGGTCCGCCGAGCAAAGACTTGAGCTTCTCCAGCGCTTCGTCGCAGGTAAAATCCATCTGAACGAAAGCAACGCCCTCGACAGGCTCCATGGGCAACAAATCAAGAGCGACGATCTTGCCCTTTTTCTTTCCGATAACCTTGGCGGTAACCTGTGTCCAGCCTCCGGGAGCCGCGCCCAGATCGACAACGCGCAACCCAGGCTTCAAGAGCCCGAACTTTTCGTCCAGCTGGATCAGCTTGAAAGCGGCGCGCGAGCGATACCCTTCCTGCTGCGCGGCGGCGACATAAGGATCGTTCAAATGGCGCTGAAGCCATTGGCGGGATGACTCGCTGCGTGTCTTCTTGGCCTTGACGCGCACAGCCGCGCGTCTGCGGGACGCGACATCGCCCAATCCGCCGTTTTTACCGTCAGTGTTTTTTGTTTTCGACATTCGGGCATCCTAATGGAAAAAGGCCCCTTCGGCCATTAAATCTCGACTTTTTCGGATTCCAGCAACTTTTTCTTGATCTCAAGGCCCGCCGAAAAGCCCCCGATCCCCCCGCAAGCCAATATCCTGTGACAAGGCACAAAATAAGGCACCGGATTTGCGCCGCACGCCGTTCCGACGGCCCGAACGGCCCGGGGCCTGCCCACCTTGCAAGCGATATCGGTATAAGTCGCCGTTCGTCCTTTGGGAATGGCCGCAATAGCGCGCCAAACGGCTTGCTGAAAGGCCGTGCCGACAAGCAAAACCGGACATTCGGCAAAGGAAATCGCCCCCCGGCCCGCACGAAAGTCGGTTTTGGGCCAGCGCCTGCGCCATTCGTCGATCAAATCTTTTTGCAATCGTCCGGCTGCAAATCCGGAGCGGCAAATCTCGCCGCGTTCCGTTACGCCTACCAAAAGCTTTCCAACCGAAGAGCGAAAACCATAAACGGCAACGCACGCAGGCGAAGAAACGCTTGACCGGAGTTTCACCTCAACACCGAAGCCCCGTCATAAATTTCCATAGCGCCCGACATATCCTGCCTGAGCATAAGGCCTTGCGTGAGAGCGGCCTGCCTGAGTTCTTCAACGGTTCCCCTGTACGTCAAATCGACGTGAATGATTCCGCGCGCGACGTCGAGCGTATCGAGCTTGGCCACAAGAGGAATTGCCGCAAGGCGTTTTTTTGTCTGGGTCCATGCCGCAAGCGTATTGGCGCGAACGGCGACCGTAAGATGCTGCGCAGCGGCGACCGGTACGGCATAAGGAATGGAAGGAGCGGATTCGCCGCCCGGAACGGGCGCCGCCGCAGCATCCAAAGCAAGCTGACGCCTTCTGAGCGCAGCCGGATTGAACCGAATGGTCAAGACACCGACATAACGAACAGCCGAAAGATGCTCGCTCTGAACTTCGAAGCTCTGAACGAGAGCGGCAAGATCGTCGTCGCTGAGATTGTCGGGACTGTCCGTCACCCCCATGCGTTCGCACAATTGAAGATAAGCCGAACGCTGA
>JAQUUS010000096.1:5117-6467 GCA_028693775.1 Alphaproteobacteria bacterium
GGGGCGGCGGTATCTGCCGTCACATCGGCTTTAACGTTCGAAACCGTATAGGGTTCCGGCGCGGGCTGGGGCGAAACGTCCTCGACCTGCCCCGGCTGAGCCGGTTCCTCGTCAGCGGCAGGCGGCGTTCCTTCGATCACCACAGGCGGCAGATTGTCAAAAACGGACTGGGCCTCAGCCTGCGCAATTCCCGAAAGGATGAATAAAAGCGCAAAGAACGTATAACGCATGAGAAATCCGCCGTTAAGGGTTTATCCGAAGCATTTTAGGAAGAATACCTGTGAATAATTTTTTTTAAACCAAAATCTGTGCTAACCGGTAGATTCTCGACCAAAAGCCAGAATCAAGTTGTCCATGTCCAAAAACCTGCATATTCCCGGCCATAAAGGCGCCTTGTTTGACCTGAAGGGAGCCGGTTTCGAAGATCCCCTGCTTGTCAACGTCACAAACGCGATCGGCACGAAGCTCAAAACCGCCATAGAAGCCCAGAAGTACGATACGGTAGGCACCGACCTTGTCGCCCTGTGCGCCAACAATCTAGCCGCATCCGGAGCCAAACCGCTGCTGTTCTGGCACCGTTTTGCGGCAGGAACGCTCGACGTCACATCGGCAAAACGTATTGTGGGAGGGATAGAGGCCGGCTGCAAACAAGCAGGCTGCGTTCTGGCGGGAAGAGACAAAAGCGACATGGCTGCGGTCCACGGCAAAGGCGCATACGACCTGTCCGGCTTCGCCGTCGGAGCCGCCGAGCGGCAAAGTCTGCTTCCGCAAGCGGATATAGCCATGGGTGACGCCGTCCTTGGCCTTGCAGCGGAAGGACTCCACACCAACGGATACTCCCTCGTACGCAAAATTCTCACGCAGGCCAAGCTGTCCTACGACAAGCCCGCGCCCTTCGATCCAAACCGGAAACTCGCAGACTTGTTGCTTGCCCCTTCGCGCATCTACGCGCAATCCGTATTCAAGGCCGTGCAAGCAAAAACCGTGAAATCCGCAACGCCCGTTACGGAAGGGGGGCTTCTGGATTCCGTTGCCCGCATCCTGCCCGAAGGGTTCGGCGTCTCCATAGACGCCAAGAGCTGGTTGCCGCCGCCGATCTTCGCATGGCTGGCCCGGACCGGAAATCTTAACGCCGACGAAATGGCGCACACGTTCAATTGCGGCATCGGCATGGTGCTGATCGCACCCGAAGCCGAATCCGGAAAAGCCGTATCAATTCTAACGGAAATGGGCGAAAAAGTGTTCCGTCTCGGCGTCATCGAGCCATGCACGTCCGGAGACAACGTCGTCCTGAGCATTTACGGAAAGGTATGGCCATGCTGAACGTTGGCGTTCTTATCTCCGGTCGAG
>JAQUUS010000097.1 GCA_028693775.1 Alphaproteobacteria bacterium
CAGCTCGGACGCCGTGATGACCCGGCTCACCGGAAGCGCGGCCATCGGGCATACCCGCTACGCCACGACAGGCGAAGGCTCGTTGCGTAACGTTCAACCCTTGTATGCCGATTTCGATTTCGGCGGGTTTTCCATCGGTCATAACGGCAACCTCACCAACGCCCACGGGCTTCGCAAGCAGCTCGTCAGGCGCGGCTGCCTCTTCCGCTCCACCACGGATACGGAAGTTATTATTCATTTGATGGCCATTTCCAAAATGGGCAGCCCCACGGAAAGGCTCGTTGACGCCTTGCGGCAGGTCGAGGGCGCTTATTCCATCGTGTGCCTCGGCGAAGACCTGCTTATCGGCGCGCGCGATCCCAACGGCGTGCGCCCGCTCGTTTTGGGCAAGCTCGACGACGCTTACGTTCTGGCCAGCGAAACTTGCGCGCTCGATATCATCGGCGCTGACTTCGTTCGCGACGTCGAACCGGGCGAGATGGTCGTGATCGACAAAAACGGCCTTCAGGCCTTCAAGCCTTTCGCCCCGGCGCCCCGCAAGTTCTGTATTTTCGAATACATCTATTTCGCGAGGCCGGATTCTTCGGTCGAGGGCCGCTCCGTTTATGAAATGCGCAAGAATATCGGCGCGGAACTCGCTCGCGAAGCTCCGATGGACGCGGATATCGTTGTGCCCGTTCCGGATTCAGGCGTTCCGGCCGCCATCGGCTATGCCAACGAAAGCAAAATCCCGTTCGAACTCGGGCTCATTCGCAATCACTATATCGGACGTACGTTTATCGAACCTACGAGCCGTATTCGCCATTTGGGCGTGAAGCTCAAGCATAATGCCAATAAACGCTTTATCGAAGGCAAGCGCGTCATTCTGATCGACGATTCCATCGTGCGCGGCACCACCTCGACCAAGATCGTCGAGATGATCCGCAGCGCCGGGGCCAAGGAAGTTCATATGCGCATTTCCAGCCCGCCGACCGCGCACGGCTGCTTCTATGGCATCGATACGCCGGAAACGAAAAATCTCCTCGCGCACAATCACTCCGTCGACGGGATGCGCAAGTTTATCGGCGTGGATAGCCTCGCGTTCATTTCGCTCGACGGGCTTTATCGCGCTGTGGGCGAGACCAAGCGCAACAACAAGGTTCCGCAGTTCTGCGACGCCTGCTTCAGCGGCGAGTATCCTATTCGCCTCACCGACTTCAGGACCAAGGATTCCGAAGAGGAAATGTCGGTTCTTTCGGCAGGGGAATAAGGCTTATCCCTCAATCAGCTCAGGATCGACAGGACTACGGCATCCGTGTTCCGGATAACGTCTTCGTTCGTGTAACGGAGGATGCGGTAGCCTTTTTGGGCTAGGACGGCGGCGCGCTTGAGGTCCTTTTCTTCGCGGCGCTCGTGGGAAACGCCGTCGACTTCTACGATCAGGCGTAGCTGGAGACAGACAAAATCCACAATGTAGGGATGGATGGGGTGCTGGCGACGGAAACGTATGCCGGTGCTTCTGGTCGCCTCGCGCAGGGCTTGCCACAGGATTTGCTCGCCATCGGTCGCGGTTCGGCGAAGACGCTTGGCTCGACGGTAGTCGGTCGGGGTGTTTTTATGGGAGGAAAAAGGGGGATGGGGCAGGATGACGGCGGGCGCCAACCCCTCCCCTAACCCCTCCCGCAAGGGGAAGGGGATTGAAGGGGCCTTCGTTTGCGGAGGCTCGCTCATGAGCGGGTTTTAGGTGTCGATGTTCGTGACGTTGAGGGCGTTGTTCTGGATGAACTCGCGGCGCGGCTCGACAATGTCGCCCATCAGCGTGGAAAAGACCTGCTCGGCAACTTCGCTTTGATGCACTTTCACCTGCAATAATGTGCGGTTCGTCGGGTCAAGAGTCGTTTCCCAGAGCTGTTCGGGGTTCATTTCGCCCAGACCTTTGTATCGCTGCATCGCCAAACCTTGCTTGCCGTGCTCCCAGATCGCGTCGATTAGCGAAATCGGGCCCGGACAGACGATGGTCTTGTCTTTGATTGTCAGCGTTGCGGGCTTTTGGAACCATGCTTGCAAATCGCTCGTCATCTGGTCGAGGCGGCGCGCCTCGGCAGATCGCAGGGTGTCGACGTCGAGCAGATAGCTGTGAATCACCCCAAACCGTTCGCGGCTCAGCACCATGCCGCCCTTGGGCAGAGAAGCGCCCTTCCAGCCGCGCTCCTTTTGCGGCAAAAGCGCGTCGAGGCGCTTGGCGATGTAGTCGCCGGCTTGCGCCGCATGATCGATTTCGGTGATGAGATTGGACGACAGCGCACCGGCTATCGCCGCCTGCTCGACCAGCGTTTGGTGGCCCACCTTGTGCGCCAGGGGACGGATCGCCTGCTTCATGATGCGCGCCCGCTCGGCCAGCTTGCGCAAGTCTTCGCCCTGAACGACATTGCCGCTGTGGAGCGTAAGCGTGACGCCTTCGACGCCCGTTTCGGTCAGGTAGGCTTCCATCGCGGGCTCGTCCTTGATGTAGCGTTCTTTCGCGTTGCCTTTCTTGATGCGGAACAACGGCGGTTGCGCGATGTAGATGTAGCCGCGCTCGATCAGTTGCGGCATCTGGCGGTAGAAGAAGGTCAGCAGCAACGTGCGGATATGGCTTCCATCCACGTCGGCGTCGGTCATGATGATGATTTTGTGATACCGCGCCTTGTCGGCATCGAACTCTTCGGTTCCAACGCCGCAGCCGATGGCCGTGATGAGCGTGCCCACCGACTCGGACGACAGCATTTTATCGAACCGCGCGCGCTCGACGTTCAGGATCTTGCCGCGCAGGGGGAGGATCGCCTGGAATTGCCGCGCACGGCCCTGCTTGGCCGAGCCTCCGGCGGAATCGCCCTCGACGATGAAAAGTTCGGATTGGGCGGGGTCGCGGTTCTGGCAATCCGCCAGCTTGCCCGGCAGCGACGCCGGGTCCAGCGCACCTTTGCGGCGCGTGAGCTCACGCGCCTTGCGGGCGGCTTCGCGCGCAAGGGCGGCTTCGGCAACCTTGCCGACGACTTTCTTGGCGTCGGCGGGATGCTCTTCGAACCATGTGCTCAGCATTTCGCTGATTATGGATTCGACCACGGGTTTCACTTCGCTCGAAACCAGTTTTTCCTTGGTTTGCGACGAAAATTTGGGATCGGGGACCTTGACCGACAGGACGCAGGTCAGGCCTTCGCGCATGTCTTCGCCCGAAAGGGAGATTTTGTCTTTTTTGATGAGGCCCGTGTTTTCGGCGTACTGGTTGACCGTGCGCGTCAGCGCCGCGCGGAAACCCGCAAGGTGCGTGCCGCCGTCTTTTTGCGGGATGTTGTTGGTGAAGCACAACGTGTTTTCGTGATAGCTGTCGTTCCACTGCATCGCGCATTCGACTCCGATGCCGTCCTGATCCTTCTTTGCGAAGATCGTCGAATGAACTGCCGCTTTCGACTGGTCGAGCCACGACACAAACGCCTGAAGCCCGCCTTCGTAGTGAAGCGTGATCGTTTTGGGCGCAGCGCCGCGCGCATCCGTCAGATTGAGGTTGACGCCCGAATTCAGGAACGCGAGCTCGCGCAGACGGTGCTCGATGACGTTGAAGTCAAACTCGGTTTTGGTGAACGTTTGGGGCGACGGCAGGAACGTGATTTCGGTGCCTTTTTCTTCGGAGGCGCAGGTCCGCGCCAGCGGCGCTTCGGCAACGCCGTCTTTGAAGCGCATCGCATATTCGCCGCCCTGACGCCAGATGCGCAGCTCAAGCCATTCGGACAGCGCATTCACCACCGAAACGCCCACACCGTGCAGGCCGCCCGACACCTTGTAGGAATTCTGGTTGAACTTGCCGCCCGCGTGCAGCTGCGTCATCACAACTTCCGCCGCGGAGACGCCTTCTTCGTGATGGATGTCCGTCGGGATGCCGCGGCCATTGTCGCGCACCGTGCACGAACCGTCGGAATTCAGGATCACGTCGATCCGCGTGCAATAGCCCGCGAGGGATTCGTCGATCGCGTTGTCCACCACTTCGTAGATCATGTGATGGAGGCCGGATCCATCGTCGGTGTCGCCGATGTACATGCCGGGACGTTTGCGCACGGCATCGAGCCCTCTCAGCACGGTGATGGATTCGGCTCCATATTCCCGCACTTCGCCTTGGGTTTCGGAGGACATGTCTTCAGGACGATCGGCACCAACTTGGCTCATACAACTTGACCTTGGGTTTTTATGAAAATGTTTCTGCGGAGCGCCAATCTAACTCTATGCTGGAATTAGTGAAAATGGCTCCCGGCAACTAGGTGCAGTCTACTCAAAAACAGAAAAAAATGCCAATCCTTTCTTTGTGGGAAGCCCTCCATACCCTGTTGATTCTCCATGTGTTTTTATTCGTTTCAGGGCGGGGCAGACCCGCACGGCGCCCGCGTGAAAACGAGCCGGAATACAGCGGTTGATTTCTTGCTTTTTTCCCATATTTTAGCCCCCGGAAAATGCAACGGCCCGATCCTTTTATTTTTTCGAAAAAACGGGCGGTAAAACATTTTATATGCGGTGCAAAAATTGCGGCGGGCCTCTGTAGTCCCTATTTTTGCCTCATTTACCAACGAATTTTGTTCACCATCGCGGTGACGAAAAGGAGTATAGTCCGTTTATGAGTTTAGCTGTCGCCAATCTTCCCGCCCTGCGCGGGGAAGGCAATCTGGCCCTTTATTTGCGCGAGATCCGCCGCTTCCCCGTTCTGGACGCCAATGAGGAGTTCATGCTCGCCAAGTCATGGAAAGAGCATGGCGACCTCGAGGCGGCGCACAAGCTTGTCACAAGCCATTTGCGGCTGGTCGCCAAAATCGCCATGGGATACCGCGGCTATGGCCTGCCTTTGGCCGATCTGATCGCCGAGGGCAATATCGGCATGATGCAGGCCGTCAAACGGTTCGATCCGGACAGGGGATTCCGTCTCTCCACCTATGCCATGTGGTGGATCCGCGCCGCCATTCAGGAATACATTCTGCACTCATGGTCGCTCGTTAAAATCGGCACCACCGCAGCGCAGAAAAAACTCTTTTTTAACCTGCGCCGCCTCAAGGGCGAGATGAAGGCTATCGACGACGGCGATCTTTCGTCCGAGCAGGTCAAGGAAATCGCAGAGCGCCTCGAAGTGCCCGAAGCGGACGTTGTCAGCATGAACCGCCGTTTGACCGGCGGGGACCAATCCCTGAACGTGCGCATCAGCAAGGATGGCGACAGCGGCGACGAATGGCAGGACTGGCTTGTCGATCACGAAGAACCCGCAGACGTTCGTCTGGGCGCCGCTCAGGAGCTCGGACACAGGCAGCGCCTTCTGGCTCAGGCCATGGAGGGACTCAATCCGCGCGAACGCGAGATTATCGTTGCACGGCGGCTCAAGGAAAATCCTTCGACGCTGGAAGATCTGTCCCAGCGCATGAACGTCAGCCGCGAGCGCATCCGGCAGATCGAAGTGCGCGCGTTCGAAAAACTTCAGCACAATATCAAGCTGGCTGCGGACCGCGAGGGGCTGCTGGGATAGACGGCGCGGAGCCGGACGGCGCCTTCCGGATAAAGACAACGCGCAGCCTCTGTTCCTCAGCCCACGAAACAAATTCTTCGACCGTATCCTCGATGACGAGCCCGTTTACGTCGGACGGCGCAACCTTCTCGCGCTGGGCGATGCGTTCTTCGACAGTCGGCTTTTCGGCGGTTCCGCGCACATCGACCCAACCGTCGTCGCAATAGATGCGGGATTCATACGCATTGCCGTTCCCGCCCCTGTGTTCGCGGCGGCATATCGGCGTGGCGGCAGGAAACGGATACGCCGGTTCAAACCGCGCCAGCGCTTTTTCAATCTCTCTCTGATAAATTTCCGTGCCCGACACTTCGACAGGCGCTTTTTTCTTCCTCAACCTGCCGAGAAAACGCGGGGCCTCTTTTTCGCCCGCCTCGGCTGCGAGACGCTTTTCTCTCTCGGCAACGGCGAATATGAAGTTTAGCCCCACACACGTCTCCCGAACGTCGACGGACGCCAGAGAGAAACGGACTTCCCAGACGTGATCGTACAGTCTGGTCAGCTTTCTCGTCAGGTCGGCTCCGATCAGGCCGGGGCTTCCGGCTGCGATGATGGAGAGAAATTTGACCCCTTCGCACCTGACGCGAAAATTTACAGATTCGTTCAGAATATCGGCGGTGGACAGGACAATGTCCAGATTGGCCACGGAGGGATAGGCCTGCACCAACATCCCGGACACTTTGAAGATATTTTGCGCAACGTCGTTCTCGCAGAAAACTCTCGGAGCGGCGGACGCACGGATGAATTCCTCAAAATACCCGAATTTTACAAATCGCTCGTCCTTCAACGCATGTTCGCCGAACGCAAGGACGTACTGTTTGCGAAGCTGAAGGGATGACTTTTGCCGTTCGATCTCATTCCGAACGCCGTCCCACGCGCTCAGGGCAAACCGGGGACTCATC
>JAQUUS010000098.1 GCA_028693775.1 Alphaproteobacteria bacterium
GGAGGCGCCGTTAAGAGAAGAGGGGTCCGAAGGGGTGTCGGATCCGGGAGCGAGCATGACAGCCGAAGGGGCTGGATTTGCCGAGCCCTGAGCGGCAACTTTTGCCATGGGGAGTTCAGCGGCGGCAAAATCGGCCCGTTCGAGAAGAGGATTTTTCTCGAGTTCCTGTTCGACAAAGTCGCCAAGTTCAAGATTGGTCATTTGCAGCAGTTTGATCGCCTGCTGCAATTGAGGCGTCATGATAAGGGTTTGGCTTTGTCGTTGATCTAGGCGTTGGGAGAGGCTCATGAGGGGGACGGTACGTTGAGAAGCTTAACGAATCGTTTAGATTTTAGATTTGGCACTTTTTTTGCATATAACGCAATACCAACGTTGGTTAATCCGAATTATCCGACGGAAATGAGCTATTTAAGCCAATAAAGATATCCCCATCTCCCGAACAATAAGCTATCTTCGGACCTGCGTATATTGAAACGCAGAAAATCCAGCCGACTTACGGTACAAACCGATGAGTTTTGTGGATAAAAAATATAAAGCCGCCCCAAAGCGAGCCGAGCGGGATCCCGGAGCGAGCGAAGATTTCCGGTATATTCCCCGGCAAACGGCAGGCGTTCTCCGAAGATACGAAAGTCTTCAAATTGGGGTGAGCCTGAAAGAATTTATAAAAGCGGCAGCCAAAGGGCTGACATCCCCGGACCGCAGCGCCGATGCATAAAAGGCCAAGATAGCCCGGTCCGCGCGCAAGCTGCCCAAAAAGAGCGGGAGGAATTCATGGGAGTCATGGACAAAGCGCAAAAGAGGGCGTCGTCGCCAGCCGGAACGCAAATGCTTCTTTCCAGGGAAGACACAAAGACGAGCGATGCGAGCGACGATAAAGCGAACGCCGAAAGATGCGAGAGCGAAAACAGCATTTACCCCGTGGGCCGAAGAGTAAGAGGCAAGGGAACCTACGTTGGGATTCTGCGCCTTGACGGGATCGAACAAGCCTATCATGTCTTCGCCGCGCCCGAAGATATGCGGAACGAAAACGGCGGCCATCTTCTTGCGACGTTCAAAAGTGCGGCGCAGCAGGTATCGATGCTCAAAAACTGGCATGGCCGCGACGGAGCGCTCATCGAAAGCGAAGCGGATCTTGTTTCCGCGATCAAAAACGGAACGGGCGTGAACGTATGGTTCATCCCGCCGCGTGAGATTCTGGACGGGAAAAACGCGAAAGGCGAAATTGTGCGCGCCAACACGCTGTTCGATCTTAGAAAAGAAGGCGACTTTTCCGAAACGTTCGTAACGGTGGATATCGGGTCCGGCCATTCCAAATGGTACTGGTCCTGCACGCAAGCGCCGGGAGCGCCCGGACGTGTCTGGAACGTTTCGTTCGAAAGCGGAACGGGCGATGTGTGCGAAGACCGCGGCTATGCGCTGAGTTGCCGTCCGTGCTATATAGAGCCGGTCGAAGCGCCCGAACCGTCATTGTAAGAGGAAACCGTTATGGGAATGATGGACAAGGCTATGGCGAGGGCGTCCAAAAGTTCTACCGGGCGGGCGAGTGCCGAGCCCGTGAAAAACAACCCGTCCGAATCTTACGCAAACAGGATCGGCGAGATTGACCGAATTGTCCCTGGCTGGGTCGACAAGCAGCAGGCATGGAAAACCGAAGACGTCGAAGCGAAGCTCGCCGGAAAAGAGCAGTTATCCGAAAACCTGTGCGAAACGCTTTTGATTCTGGAATTTGCAAGCCGAACATATCAAGCGATCAGCGAGACCGAAAAAGTAAGTCTCCTGCATTCGTATCAAGAGGTAAAAGGAACCCTGCCGGATGTTCGCCCGATCAAGGAAGCGGATCAACTTGTCTACAAGAAAGAGCTTCTGGACTATCTCGGATCGAAATCCCTGTCGCCCCACGCGCAAGAAGCCCTTGCGCTCTGGCTTGCCGCGCAGGTTGAGCTAACGAACGAGGTCGAGGCCCTCAACGCGGAAATAGCGAACCCCTGCTACCAGGGCCCGCACCTGACGCTGACCTACAAAGCGCCGCGCGGTTTCAAGCGGGCGATTGCGTCCTTGTACGATCGCACGGCGAATCGGCTCGAGCGCGAAGGGAACTGGTATCTTGCGGATATCGCCCGAAACATAGCCGAGTGCATAAGCGACGATTCGGATGAACCGGTCATTGGCCCCGCCGAGGCCCTGAGACGCATTCTCTGGCGGATGGACCGTTACGACCCTCAGCGGACCCAAATCAAGGCTTCCCGTGCGCCCGATCCCGTCGTTTACGAAGAAATTTTAAAAAAACTGGCCCAAATACTAACCGTCCCGTCTCCCGTCAAACCGGCCCCCGCAGGGGAGAAGCCGTATCCCGATTTGCGTTTTCCGGGCCCGAACTGACGCCATTTTTAAAAAAGACCTTTGTTTTTATGCGTTTTTTTAAAGGGCGCAGCCTGCGACTGTTCGGTTTTTCCGGCTCCGGAAGGAGAATTTTCCTTGATTTTCGGGCCTAAAAGACTATTGTCCTCCTTGTCATAGGGACAAAGAGGGAGGTGGGCCGCAAGCCCGCCTTTTTTATTGTCCCGTCCACAAGGCTTGAGAACAATGTCAAAGGCGGCGGAAAAAAAGATAGCCGGCCTGATCGCAGGCGGGATCGAAGAGGCGGGATACGACCTTGTCCGGGTGCAAATCACGGGCGGAGGGAAGCATGCGACTCTCCAGATCATGGTCGACCGCAAAGACGAAGCGGGAATGACGGTTGACGATTGCGCGACCGTAAGCTGCATTGTATCGCCGATTCTGGAAGCCGATGCCGATCTGGCGTCGCGCTACGATCTCGAAGTGAGCTCGCCGGGGATCGACCGGCCGCTGGTCAAGCTGGGCGACTATAAAAAGTACGCCGGGCATCTGGCGAAGATCGAATTGACCGCCCCGATAGACGGACGGCGCCGGTTTCAAGGAAAGATCGGCAAGGTCGAGGGGGACAAAATACAAGTCGACACCGACAAGGGAAGCGTCACTCTTCCGTACGAAACGATTGAGCAGGCTAAACTGGTGTTGACGGACGAATTGATCAAGGCCGCGACGAGCGGCAAAGCGTAAGGAATAAGCCAAGGAGAGTCGAAATGGAATTGTTGCAAGTTGCTGAAGTCGTGTCCCGCGAGAAGGGAATCGAGCGCGACGAAGTCTTGGTTGCGATGGAGCAAGCCATCCAGAAGGCGGGCCGTGCGAAATACGGGCACGAACACGACATCCGTGCCGAGATCGACCGCAAGACGGGCGAAGTGAGGCTGCAACGCTGGCTTCAGGTCGCGGACCCGATCGAGAACGAATTCACGCAAATCACGGTGAAGGCCGCGAAGAAAACGAAGGCTGACGCGCAAGTTGGCGACTTCATCGTCGACGATCTTCCTCCGATTGAAATGGGCCGCATCGCGGCGCAAACGGCCAAGCAGGTGATCGTGCAAAAGGTGCGTGAGGCCGAGCGTCACCGTCAGTTCGAGGAATACAAGGACCGCGTGGGCGAAGTCGTCAGCGGCATCGTCAAGCGCGTCGAATACGGCAACGTCACCATCGACCTTGGCCGTACCGAAGCCATGCTCCGCCGCGACGAATGCCTGCCGCGCGAGCACTTCAAGAACGGCGACCGCGTTCGCGCCTACATCCATGACGTCCGCGAAGAGCAGAGGGGCCCGCAGATTTTCCTGTCGCGCACCCATCCGCTGTTCATGGCGAAGCTGTTCACGCAGGAAGTCCCTGAAATTTACGACGGCGTGATCGAAATCAAGTCGGTCGCGCGCGATCCGGGCAGCCGCGCCAAAATCGCGGTCGTGTCCAACGACAGCGGCATCGATCCGGTGGGCGCGTGCGTGGGCATGCGCGGCAGCCGCGTGCAAGCGGTTGTCGGAGAGTTGCAGGGCGAAAAGATCGACATCATTCCGTGGTCGCAGGACCCCGCAACGTTCGTGGTCAACGCGCTGGCTCCGGCCGAAGTCGCGAAGGTCGTGCTCGACGAGGAAAACAACCGCATGGACGTGGTGGTTCCCGACGAGCAGCTCTCGCTGGCCATTGGCCGCCGCGGACAGAACGTCCGCCTCGCGTCGATGCTGACGGGATGGGACATCGACATTCTGACCGAGAAGGAAGAGTCCGAACGCCGGCAGCAAGAGGTTTCGTCACGCACGGCGTTGTTCATCGAGGCTCTGGCGGTCGACGACGTGATCGCGCATCTTCTGGTGACCGAAGGCTTTACGCGCGTCGAGCAGATTGCCGACACGCCGGTTGACGAGTTGGCCGATATCGAAGGGTTCGACACGGAAGTGGCGGGCGAACTTCAGGAGCGCGCGCGCAACTGGCTTGCCGAGAACGCGGCGAAGCTCGAAGCGCAACGCAAGGAATTTGGCGTGAGCGACGAAGTGGTCGGTCTCGAAGGGATCACGGCGGAAATGGCCGTGAAGCTCGGCGAGAAGGGCATCAAATCGCTCGACGATCTGGCCGATCTGGCCGGTGACGAGCTGCGGGAAATTGTCGGAGACGACGAACTGACGGAAAACAGGGCCAATGAGATCATCATGGCCGCACGTGCCCACTGGTTCGCCGACGACGAAGCTCCGCAAGCGTAAGAGATGAGGTACGCAAGGAACAATGACAGCGGTTATGCAACAAGCTCACACAGAGGAGGCGGCGTCCGACGGGATGCGCCGCTGCCTTGTGTCGGGCGAAATGAAGCCGCGGGCGGAGATGATCCGCTTTGTCATCGGTCCTGAAGGCGCCGTTGTCCCCGATCTGGCTGAAAAATTGCCGGGCCGGGGCCTGTGGGTCTATGCGACAGCCGAAGCGGTCCGGCTTGCGGCAAAGAAGAATCTGTTTTCCCGGGCCGCGAAAAGCAAAGCCAGCGTATCTCCCGCGCTAGCCGAAACTGTAACGAACCTGCTCCGGAAGAAATGCCTCGACTTGCTTGGCCTTGCCAAGGGAGCAGGGATTGCCGTTTTGGGGGAAACCCAGACCGAAGCGGCGCTGCGTGCGGGCGAGATAGCTCTTTATATGCATGCGGCGGATGCGAAAGCGGCCTTGGACAACCGGCATTCGGCTTCCGAATGCGAGTTGTTTTCGCGCGAAGAGATGGGATCGGCCTTTGGGCGCGGGCAAATAGTGTATGCCGGCCTGAAGCCGCACGGACTTACCGAAAAAATGAAGGTGGAAATCAGTCGGCTCCGGTCTATGATCGGTCCGAATGGAGAAAACGAAGGATAAGATGACGGAAGAAAAGAAGAAAAAAGTATTAAGCCTCGGTGCGCGCCCCAAGCTGGAACTGAAAAAACCGGTTGTTCCCAGCGGCGGCGCGGCAGAAACCGTGCGGCAGAGTTTTTCGCACGGCCGGTCGAAGGCTGTCGTTGTCGAAGCCAAGAAGCCGATCAAGCGAGGAGAGAGCGACGCCGTGCGCAGCAGCGGCCCGTCGCGAGCGGGAAGCGTAAGCCGGAGCGGCCGCACAACGGGAGCGGTCCTGCATTCGTTGACGGCGGAAGAGCGCGAAGCCCGCGCCCGCGCGTTGCGCGGAGCGGCTGCCGAAACGCCGCGTTCCGAGCCGGAATATTTCCAGGCCGAAGCCGTTCGCCAGCCTGAGCCCGAGCCCTCGGCCGAGCCGATAGGGCGCGATGCGTTGCGCCAGCGCGAGCTCGAAGAGATGCGCCGCATCCAGGAGCAGGAAAAAGCCGAAAGCGTCCGCAAGAAACAGGAAGACGAAGTTCGCCAGCGCGAGATCCAGAACGCGCGCCGGACGACGACAACGACAACGACGACGACGGAAGATCGCGGCCGGAGCGCTGTGGCGCGTCCGGGCGAAAGCCTGTCCGGCCGTCCGAGCCGCACGGCAGGCCGTGAGGAAGAGGAAGAAGATGCGCGCCGCAAGCCCGGTAAAAACGGGCCGTCCACAAGGCGCGGCGTAGGAACCGACCGTCGCAGCGGCCATAAAGTGAACGTATCGCAGGCGTTGTCCGACGAAGAGGGCAGCGGCCGCCGCAGATCCGTGGCGTCGATGCGCCGCCGCGCCGAGCGCCATCGCCGCGAAGCGATGGAGCAACAGCAGCGCGCCGAGCCCGTGAAGGTGACTCGCGACGTGACGATCCCCGAAGCCATTACGGTGCAGGAGCTGGCCAACCGCATGGCCGAGCGCGGCGTCGACGTTATCAAAGTGCTGATGAAGCTCGGTGTGATGGCGACGATTACGCAAACCATCGATGCGGACACGGCGGAGCTTGTGGCGACCGAATTCGGTCACCGTGTCAAGCGTGTGACGGAATCCGACATCGAAGCAGGCATTCAGGGCGCAGAAGACAAGCCCGAAGAGCTGAAACCGCGCGCCCCCGTTGTGACGGTCATGGGCCACGTCGATCACGGCAAAACGT
>JAQUUS010000099.1 GCA_028693775.1 Alphaproteobacteria bacterium
CGCAAGAGCCTTCATCAGCGCCGCTTCCATGCCCGTCAGGACCACAACCTCATCTGCCGATTTCAGCTCGTTGCGTTCGGAGTCGTAGGTCCATGCGCCGAGTTTCAGCAGCGTTTTTTCGGACGCTTTGGGCTTGGGCGCACGGCGCAGGATCGCGTTGATGCGCAAGAGCAGTTCGCGCGGCTCGAACGGCTTCATGAGATAATCGTCAGCGCCCGCTTCGAGGCCTTCGATGCGGTCTTCGATTTCGCCCTTGGCCGTCAGAAGCAAAATGGGAAGCGGAAGCGATGCAGAGTCGTCCTTGCGCAGGGCCCGCGTGAAATCGAAGCCGTTTTCGCCCGGCATCATGACGTCAAGAACCATCAGGTCGAAGGCAAGGCTTTTGAGCTTGGCCCGCGCATCCGCAGCGCTTTTGGCCGTGCGACGATGAACCCCTGCTCGCTCAGATACCGGCCCAGAAGGCTGCGCAACCGGTTGTCGTCGTCGACAACAAGAATATGCGGCGCGAGGGAAAGCGAGGCAGGCAATTTAGCTCTTTCTGTCGACGACGAAGCGGGCCACGTCTTCCAAAGCTCCGGCGCGGCCATCGAAGACCGCCAGATGCTTGATGGCCTGTTCGGAAAGCAACTTGGCTTGCGCGCGCGCGCGCTCAATGCCCAAAATCGTGACAAACGTCGCTTTGCCAGCTTCAGCATCGCGGCCCACAGGCTTGCCGGTTTCGGCTTCCGTGCCTTCGGCGTCCAGCAGATCGTCTACAATCTGGAACGCAAGGCCCAGATCGTGCGCATAGTTACGCAGCGCAGAGGCGTGCTGGACAGAGGCTTTGCCCAAAATCGCGCCAGCTTCGGTCGATACGGCAATCAGGTCGCCTGTCTTCATGCGTTGCAGGCGCGTGATTGCGCCGATGTCGAGCTCTGTGGACTCGGCGATCAGGTCGAGCATCTGGCCGCCCACCATGCCTTGAACGCCCGACGCCTTGGCAAGCGCCGACACAAGGCGGCAACGAACGGCGGGGTCTTCGTGCGTACGCGGATCCGCCAGAATTTCGAACGCAATTGTCAGCAACGCGTCGCCCGCGAGGACGGCTGTCGCTTCGTCGAACGCCTTGTGGACCGTGGGGTTGCCACGGCGAAGATCGGAATCGTCCATCGCCGGAAGATCGTCGTGGATCAGCGAGTAGCAATGCACGCACTCAATGGCCGCTGCCGTGCGCAACGCGCATTCATCGGCCACGCCGAAAATATGCGACGAGCACAGGACCAGAAACGGCCTGAGCCTTTTGCCGCCGTTCAGCGTGCCGTAGCGCATCGCTTCGTACAGGCGGTTTTCGGGATACTCGGATTTGGGAAGCAGATGCCCAAGCGCCTCGACGACGGCGCCGGCGGCTTCGGTCATTGCGGAGGCGAGAGTGGAGCTAACGGATGGCATGGATATACCGGAGAGGTTGGAGTTTGCGACAATCAGGACTGAAACGACTTCGACGACACCGAGCCATCGGCTCCGACAGTAATCTGTTCGATCTTCGCTTGCGCTTCGCGCAGCTTTGTTTCGCAATGCCGCTTGAGCTGCGCGCCGCGTGAATAGGCCTTGATGGCGTCGTCAAGCTTGGCCTTGCCGTCTTCGAGCTGCTTGACGAGCTTTTCGAGCTCGCTCAGCGCGTCTTCGAAACTGAGCGCGGCAATATCGGCCGGGACGGATGATGTCGATTCCTTCATAGCGGGCGACTTTACGGGCTTGGGCCCTTTAGCGCAAGAAGTTCATTTATGTGAAAAAAACAAGGCCCGGAACAGGGCCAGACAGGCTTGACTCGTCCGAGCCATCGGGGGCAGCATTGGGGCCTGTCCATAAAGGAGCTCCCATGACCAATTTTACCTATTCGGCCGCCGCCCTGGATCGGCTGCAAAATTCCGATATTGACGTCTTTAACGCTCTGATGAACGAGGAAAAACGCCAGAGCGAGGGCATTGAGCTGATTCCCTCCGAAAATTACTGCTTCCCGGAGGTTTATGCCCTGCTCGGCTCCGTTTTTAATAATAAATACTCGGAAGGGTATCCCGGCCGCCGCTATTACGGCGGGCAGGAAAACACCGACACCATCGAAACCCTCGCCCGCGAACGCGCCAAGGCCGTTTTCCGCGCCGAGCATGCGAACGTTCAGTGCCTTTCGGGCTGCCCCATGAACGAAGCCGTTTATTTCGGTCTTCTCCAGCCCGGCGACACCATCATGGGCATGGATCTGACCCACGGCGGCCATCTTTCGCACGGCGCGCCTGTCAGCAATATGTCGAAAATCTTCAAGTTCGTTCGTTACAAGACTGAAATCCCGAGCGGACTGATCGATCTCGACAAGGTTCGGACGCTCGCCATGGAGCACAAGCCGAAGCTCATTATCTGCGGCCACTCCTCCTATCCGCGCGAATACGATTACGCAGGCTTCCGCAAGATCGCCGACGAAGCAGGCGCTTTGCTGATGGCCGATATCAGCCATTTGGGCGGACTTGTTGCTGGCGGCGCTTTGAAGAACCCTCTGGACTTCGGCTACGATGTCATGACCACGACGACGCACAAGTCTTTGCGCGGGCCTCGCGGCGGCATGATTTTGTGCAAGAAGGAATTCGCCACGCCTATCGACAAGTCGGTTTTCCCCGGCATGCAGGGCGGTCCGCACATGCATCAAGTCGCGGCCATGGCCACAACCATGAAGCTCGTTCAGTCCGACGCCTACAAGGCTTATGCCAGACAGGTGCTGGTTAACGCGCAGGCGTTCGCCAAGGAACTTCTGGCGGGCGGCGCGCATCTGGTTACGGGCGGAACCGAAAACCATCTGCTTGTCATCAATACGGCAACGGGATTCGGCATCACAGGTAACATCGCCGAGAAGGCTTTGGACAAGGTTGGTATCACGCTCAACAAAAACCTGATCCCCGACGATCCGAACCCGCCGATGAAACCCAGCGGCATTCGTTTCGGAACGCCTGCGGCCACCTCGCGCGGCATGGGCGAAGCCGAGATGAAGCAACTGGCGAACATCATGCTTCAGGTTCTGCGCGCTCCCGGCGACGAGGCTTTGCTGACGAAGCTTCGCGAAGAAACGCGCACAATGTGCAAGCGTTTCCCCGTTCCGGGAATCAACATCTCGGACGAGTGTGGGTGCGGCTGCGGATGCGGCTGCGGGTGCTCATAGGCATTAAGGCCGATCAGGATAACGCATAGGGTATGAAGCCCGTCGCGCAAGGCTTTCCGGGAAACCGGGACAAAAAGATGCGCGGCGGGGTTCGGCCCTGTCGGATGAGGCGGAAGTGAGCTCCTTCGATCAGGTTGTAAACGGCATCCACGTTTACGAGAGCGAAGATCCCCCTGCCCTTGTCGATATGAAGGCGACGGGCGCGTTTTTGTTTTGCCAAAAATATGCGAACGATTTTCGGCTTCGCACCGAAGTTTGCGACAGGATTTTGCGCGCGCAGAAGAAATTGCCGGAGGGATATCGCTTCCTGCTTTATGAAGCGTTCAGGCCGCGCACGAGGCAAATCGAACTTTGGGACAATGTTCTTGCGCAATTGCGCCGCACGCATCCGGACTGGACCGACGCGCAGCGCGTTGCGGAGGCCGATGCAAAATTTGTCGCCAATCCCTACAGCTTCGGAAGCGGGCATCAGGCCGGAGCTGCCGTTGACATTACGCTTTGCTCCGATACGGGCAGAGAATTCTCGATGGGAACGGACGTGCAGGAGTTCGGACCGCGCACAGTCACCGATTGCGCGGATATCGGAATAGAGGAAACAAGGCGTCGAAACATTCTGCGCTCGGCGCTCGAATCCGAAGGCGTTATCAACTTTCCCGGCGAATGGTGGCACTTCTGTTATGGCGACCGGCTATGGGCCGAAATTACAAAACGCGAGAACGCCTTTTTTGCCCCTCTCGATTGAGCGCGAAACCCGGGTTTTGGATTCTAAAATTTCTTTTCTCATTTTGAGCCCATCCTGGCGAAAATCGACGGTCGATCCACGAAGCCCCGCGTCTTTTCGGTTAACAATAGACTCTAAGACTCGGTTTTGACTCATAAAACGGAATCGGATTCCCCTTCGTTAAAATTTTCAATTTGAGCCCGTAAATATTGCCCTCTCGAAACAATGTGTGACTCGAACGGCACATTCTTTAACATTGGATTCATCATTGTAAATTTCTCCTTAACCGAAAGTATTCCATCGAGTAGAAGTTTTTCAGCAGGCCAATTCCTTCGCTTGTTTTCTGCTCTCGTTACTCCGAATCAAATCCTTAAACTTTCATCGCTGGGGCGGTCTTGTGAAAACGGTACTCGACGTTCAACAGAGACTCACGGAATCTGATTCGACCAACGCAAGAGGCGCGGCATGAACCTCAGACTCAGAGCCGCCAACACAAACGATGCGTCGCCGGATTCGGTTTCCGGATCGGCCCACAGCCCGCTCCTTCTCGAATGGCTTACGCGCATTACCCACCCGGAACTTTCCGTCGAACACGCTCTTCTGCCCGCCGACCGTCATGACTGCGTGACGCTCAATCGCGAGCCGCGCGCCGCTGACTGGGTCTCCGTTGCGAACATTTGCGGCCACACGAAGGAACATTTTCTCGACGCGGGCGGGGCCCTTCCCCTTGCCGCAGCCGAGATTGACTATTTCAGGCGCAATCATCGCGGGACCGAAAGCCACATCAGCCGCGATTTCCTGACGGCGCAGACAGATCTTCCTTCGCCTTTGGCGGAACTCTACGGCCTCTACAGGCACCGCGCACGCATCGACGCAGAGGCCGCTCTTTGGGTCGCCCAATCCACAACGTCCCTGCGCGTCGCCTCGATCATGGCCGATCTTCTGTCTATCGGCGGCTTCGCCAATGCGCTTGAATACATCAGCTATATGGGCGTCACTTATGCCGTCCCCTGCGCCTTCGATACGTCCGGCGAAATCGATCATGCCAATCAGGAAGCCCGGCGCAGGCTGGCTTTGCCTCCCGATCATCCGTCGCATCTTCTCAGACTGAGGCCAGATGAGCTCGGCGTTCTGGCGTCGTCCATTGCGGAAAGAAACGCCCTGCCCCCGGCCGAGTTCCTCGAAAAAGCCAATCTGCTTTCGGAAGGCCGTCAGGATGTGACCAGACTGCCCCATCGTCTTCACTTCGCAACGGCCGTTTCCGAGCACGATCTGCCGCTTCAGGCGCCCTGGGCCGAACGCATGGTTTCGGCTTTTGCGCATCGTTTGCCTCACTGGGTTCTGGGCTTGCCGGAAGTTCAGGCTATTCTGGGATAATCCCTTTATATATCGATAAAATATGCCGTTTCGCTTTGCGGGCCTTTTCGGTATTATGGGCCTGTTATTCATAAGTTCGCGGATTTTTTAAATGTCTTTATCGGCTCTCTCTGCCGCAGCGCTGAACGATGCAGGATGGCGATTGCTCTCAATCGAAGAATCCGAAACGCCGGATGAAAGATTTCTGACATGGCGAAACTCCTGCCTCGATGCAAACGGCGCAGTCTCCCATGTCAAAGACGTCTCGCGCGAAAAGGCCGGATGCGAACTCATCGCTTCGCGCTTTTCTGAAATAGCTGGCATTTTCGGGCCGGGAGTTACCATCGTTCCGTTCAAGGAGGAAAAGGCAGACTTCTTTTTATCCGTGTCCCCGGCGTTCGGGCAGGAACAAAAGCCTCTTTGGCTCTTCAGGGAAGACATTCCGGACCGACGCGAAATCGGCGCCGTTTTGAGAAGCGCTTCGTTTTCGCTTCCGTTTGTGGAATTCGTCGGACATGGCGATCTCAGCAAAGGCAATCTCATTGTCGCGTCGTGGGACGAAAACGGCAAGCATCGGATCGGCGCTTATTTCATCGATTTTTCATATCTGAAGCTCGGCGCTCATTTTGATATTCAACGGGATTGGGAGAAGGCTTACAGGCATTACTTTTCGAGAACACGCAACGTCAGGCTGGATGCCGCCATGCGCGTTCGGGGGATCGATGCCGTTGCGAGAATTTCGGACGGCAATATAGTTGCCGTTGTGAACGATGTGTTCGAAAGCCTTTCCATCGACAAGCGCACAGGACTGGGCACTCTTCCACCGGCGGAAATTCTCACAAGCCGCCTGATCGACAACAAGGAAATCCTGCTCAGTTCGCGCCACGGGTTCAAGCTTTGCGCGGCATCGCTTGTCACGCAAGCGCAAGACGCTTGGGGACTCCCCACCCTGAGGCCACAAGCTGCAACGGCTTTTCCTCCGTTCCGGATGCCCAACCAAGCTATTGCGCGGACGCCTGCTGCGTGCGCTCCCGCAGGGCATTAAGCAAGGCCTCGATGTCTCCCCCGTTGCGACGAAGAATAGCCCGGACGTCTTCCCGCTGGGTCCGGCTTTGGC
>JAQUUS010000100.1 GCA_028693775.1 Alphaproteobacteria bacterium
GGCCGCACGCAAGGCGGAAGCCGCCCGTCTGGCTAAACAGAAAGAAGCCGAAGACGCCAAACAAGCCAAGCAAAGAGAAGCCGAACGCAAGGCCGAGATGGAAAAGGACGCAAAGGCAATTCGCGAAAACAATCGCTACGGTTCGCAAAGCGAAGCCGCGCGCAAGACAGAAGCCGCTCGGCTTGCAAAGCAAAGAGAGGCGAAACGCGTCGCCGAAATGAATGAAAACGCAAAGACGGTTCGCGAAGGCAACCGCTACGGCTCGCACACCAATACTTCCAGCAAGGCCGAACCGGTAAAGGCGCCCGAAGCAAAAGAAACGCCGACGTCCGGCAACCGCCCGCCGATCCAGTCCTCGGCCATCAAATCGGCCCGGGATCTGAAACTGGCACGGATGCGCGAAACCGAAATCAGCAAGGCCAAAGCGGCAAGAGAAGCCCAGTTGGCTAGGAAACGAGCCGTTCAGCACAAACAAAACGAAGCGCTGAATCGCAACCTGAAAAATTCCGGAATAAAAACAACGGTCCCAGCAAAAGCTTCGGGACGCAGAAACCTGACAGAACTGAACTCCGCCAAGAACACGGCCAAAGCCAAGGCCCTTCCGAATACGACGAAGTTCA
The DNA here is from genome assembly GCA_028693775.1 of Alphaproteobacteria bacterium. Lineage (GTDB taxonomy): Bacteria > Pseudomonadota > Alphaproteobacteria > UBA9219 > UBA9219 > CAIXLI01. The sequence goes on from JAQUUS010000100.1 coordinate 621, forward strand.
AAAGAGAAGCCGCCCGGAGAAAAACGGAGCTCAAGCCCTCCGGCGCATAATCCGGAAAACGAGACAAAAAACCCTGCCGCACTCAACGGCAGGGTTTTTTCTTTGGCTGCTGCTCTTCGGTAAAAGGAAACAAGGCTTCGCGCCACCGCGCGAGTTTTTGCTCATAGCGCATACTTGCGTAGGCGGGACTGGTTGAAGGAAGCCGGGCGCGGGGCTGCCGGGGCTTGAAACCGGGAAGAACGTATTTATCGAACAGCTTTTCGGCGGATTGCCCGTTGAAACAAATTATCTCGATCTTTTTGTGCGCCTCGAAAAAAGAGGCAAAGTCGTTGGCCTTCGGCGACTCGATGTTCGAATCGAGGCTGCCGCGACGTCTGGCCGCCGCGCAGACATCCCACAAAGCAATCCTGTTTTTTACAAGGAACTCAAGGCGTTCTTCGTAAGGCAGGCAAGGAAATGCGCCCGCCAATTCGCCCATGATCTTCCAAAAACAATTTTGTCTGTGCGCATAATATTGACGGCGCGATAGCGATTCGACTCCCGGCAAAGACCCCAGAATGAGAACCCTTGCGTTTTTCCCGGATACGGGGCCGAACCCCACACATTTTGTCATAAAGCAACCAAAAAATTTTCATTTATGCCGCACGGGTTTTTGTGCAGTGCACAAAAACCCGTAGTTGTTCATTGGTTATTGTAATAGACCTTTTTCCGCGCGCACCCCTTTTTGCAGAAATTCTTATGCTGCTATGCGCAATAAATTTTGCATAGATTCCAAGGCTTTTCTTAATGGTTTTCGCCTTGCCAAGGTCTGGGGCGATGGTTAAGACTCGCCAGAATGGGATGATTTCCCCGCGCTAACTGGCTCAATTGAGCCTCGTTTCTTTGGGAAAATCCCGTTTTAAGGCGTCAAAAACCCAAATTGAAGGCTTCCCTAATGCCAAATTCCACAGCTGAAAAGGTCCGGCCGGTCCAGAAAGATAGGCCGGGATCGAAGGTCAATTCACTTCAGGACGAGATTGACAGGCTTACCGAGCGATTCGGAACCGAACGGAAAGCACTGATTCCCATTCTTCAGGAAATCAAGAAAAGACACCACATCATCAGCGGCTACGCCATGCAGTGCGTCGCCGACAGGCTGTCGATCAGCCCGGCGGAGGTCTACGGGGTCGTAAGCTTCTATTCCTTCCTGCATGAAGAGTATCAGGGCCGTATCGTTATCCGCCTGTGCCGCACGATCAGCTGCGACATGGCCGGAAAGGACGCTATCGCCCGCCAGATCCAGAACGATCTTGGCATCAAGTTCGGGGAAACGACGCCGGACGGCAAATTCTCGCTCGAATGGGCCAATTGCGTCGGTATGTGCGATCAGGGACCCGCGATTATAGTCAACGAGCAGGTTTTTACGCATGTCACGCCTGAGAAGGTTCAGGAGATCATCACGGCTTGCGTGAAAATGTACGAAAGAACGCCGGACCTCTTTAAAAAAGGGAATCACAATGAACATAAGAAATGAGGTAACCTTTGCGTCGATCCGGCCCAAGGACGGATTGACCGCCGCTTTGGGCAAAGACCGCGACGTTGTCGTGGAGGAAGTCCTCCGCTCCGGGCTCAAGGGCCGTGGCGGCGCGGGCTTTCCGACCGGGGTCAAATGGAAACTGGCCGCCGAAGCCAAAGCCGAAGAAAAGTATATCATCTGCAACGCAGACGAAGGCGAGCCAGGAACGTTCAAGGATCGCGTGATCCTGGCCGAATGGGCCGACCTAGTGTTCGAAGGCATGACGATCGCCGGTTACGCGATCGGCGCGAAGTCGGGCATCATTTATCTTCGCGGCGAATACGGCTATCTGCGGCAGGCGCTTGAAGACAAGCTGGCCCTGCGCCGCACAGAAGGCCTGCTTGGCGACGACGTCATGGGCAAAAAAGGCTTCTCGTTCGACATCCACATCCACATGGGATGCGGCGCGTATGTGTGCGGCGAGGAATCGGCGTTGATCGAATCCCTCGAAGGCAAGCGCGGCGAATCCCGCAACCGTCCACCCTTCCCCGTATCGGAAGGATTGTTCGGCTGCCCGACGGTGGTCAACAACGTTGAGACGCTGGCATGGGTCGCGGCCATTTTCGCCCTCGGACCGGATTGGTTCAAGCATGTGGGAACCGAGAAATCCTCGGGCTACAAGCTGCTCAGCATTTCGGGCGATGTGGCGCATCCCGGCGTGTACGAATTCCCGATGGGAACGAAAATCAGCGCCATCCTCAAAGCCGCAGGAGCCGAAAGGCCCAAGGCGGCCGTTGTGGGCGGCGCGTCGGGCATTCTGGTTCCCGCAAAGGATTTCAAGCGCGCGATCTGCTTCGAAGACGTATCGACAGGCGGATCGATCATCGTTCTGAGCGAAGACAGGGATTTTCTCGACATCCTCGAGAATTTTCAGGAATTCTTCGCCGACGAATCCTGCGGACAGTGCACCATTTGCAGGCTCGGCAACGTCAAGCTTCTGGAAGGCATCCGCCTTCTGAAGGAAGGACGCTGCACCACCAAGCATTTGCAGGAACTGTGCACCTTGGGCTCCAGCATGCGAGCCGCATCGAAATGCGGTCTCGGTCAGGCGAGCCCCAACATGTTCCTTTCGATCCTTCAGCATTTTAAAGGCGAAGTTCTGGGCCGGCCCCAAGCCGACGATCACTTCGTCAACAAAAGGAAAGCGTCATGAGCAAGGAAAAACAAAAGACAGACGCCAAGATGGTCGACATCGTCATCGACGACAAAAAAATCTCTGTGCCGTTTGGAACGATGCTTCTGGACGCCGCGAGGCAGAACGGCTTCGAAATCCCGACGCTTTGCTATCATGAGGATCTGTCCCGCGCGGGCGGATGCCGCATGTGCATCGTCGAAATCGAAGGCCAGCGCGCCCTGACGGCCAGCTGCGCCTATCCGATTACGGCGCCGATCAATGTCCAGACGACGTCGCGCCGCGTCCGCGAAGCGCGCAAGACAACGCTGGAGCTGCTCCTTTCAGAACATTGCGGCGATTGTTACAGCTGCGTCCGCAACGGAAACTGCGAGCTTCAAACGCTGGCCAAGGAGCACGGCATCACCCAGCTCCCCTACGGCCATCCGACCGAAAAGAGCCGCGTAACGGAAACGCTAAGTCCCTCGATCGTTCGCGACATGGACAAGTGCGTGGATTGCGGACGCTGCGTGCGCACCTGCAAGGAATTGCAGGGCATCGGCGTGTTCGAAGCCGTGGAGCGCGGCTTCAAGAAGGAGATCACCACCTTCCAGGACAAGCCTATGGCCGAAGTCGGCTGTATCAACTGCGGCCAGTGCGTCAATCGCTGTCCGACAGCCGCCCTGACCGAACGCGACTCCATCGAAGAAATCTGGGCCGCGATCAACGATCCGAACAAGCACGTTGTCATCCAAACGGCTCCTGCGCCGCGCGCCGCCATCGGCGAAGAGTTCGGCCTCGACCCCGGACAGGCCATGACATGGCAGCTCAACACGGCGTTGCGCAAGTGCGGATTCGACAAGGTGTTCGACACCAACTTTACGGCCGATCTGACGATCATCGAAGAAGGCACCGAGCTGATCCAGAGGCTCTACAAGAACCTCGTGCAAAAAGACGCCTCGGCGCCTTTGCCGCAGTTCACGTCGTGCTGCCCCGGATGGGTCAAATTCATCGAGCATGTCCATCCGGAAATGCTGGATCATCTGTCCTCGGCCAAGAGCCCGCAACAGATGTTCGGCGCGATCATCAAGACATGGTATGCGCAACTCAACGACATCGATCCCGAAAACATCGTTTCGGTATCGCTGATGCCCTGCACCGCGAAGAAATTCGAGTGCAACAGGCCCGAACTGCGCGATAGCGGCCTGAAGGACGTGGACTACGTTCTGACGACCCGCGAATGCGCCAAGATGATCCGCGAGTCCGGTCTTCATCTTCCGAGCCTTCCCCCTTCGGATTTCGACGATCCGTTCGGAACGGCCACGGGATCGGGCGTCATCTTCGGAAACACCGGCGGCGTGATGGAAGCGGCGCTTCGCAGCGTGCTCGAGTTCGTCACGGGACTGAAGGTGGAGGACATCTTCGCCAACGCCAACATCCTGCCGGTTCGCGGCATGGAAGGCTGCCGGTTTGCGGAAATCAAGGTTCCCGACGAAGTCGGACCTGTTCCCGAACTGATCGCGCACCTTGTCCCGAACTGGGATTGGCTCAAAGGCCAGACGGTCCGCGTCGGAATTGCGCACGGCACGAAAAACGCGCGCAAGATTCTCGACGACGTCGCAGCAGGCGGCTTTTTCAGCACATGCCACTTCATCGAAGTCATGGCGTGCCCCGGAGGCTGTATCGGCGGCGGCGGTCAACCGATCCCGACAAGCCCCGCCATCCGGCAGGCTCGCACCGACGCGATCTACAAGGAAGACATGGCCTACGGCGCCAAGAGCGTCCGCAAGAGCCATGAGAACCCTGCCGTCGCGCGGATCTACAAGGAGTTTCTCACGGAAGGCCCCTGCTCCCACAAGAGCCACGAGCTTTTGCACACGAGTTACTGGCCACGCGGCAAATTCATCGGAAGCTGGTAACAGTCTCCGAAACAATCAAACCTCCGGCGTTCGCAAGATGCCGGGGGTTTTTTTGCGCCCATTCGAAGAGGCGTTTTTCGAATCGAATCGTCGCCGCATAAAAAGGCGCTCTCGTATCAAATGATACGAAAACAAAGGACCGCTTTTGATACAATGAATTCAAGGCATTGGCTCTCCTCCCCGAAAAGAAGTTATCCACAGATCCGCGCCCGATGGATATTTTGACTACCCAGACAACTCATAATAGAAGGAAGGGTACATACTTTCGTGTTCAAGCGGCCTTTCTGATGATAATGAAACCAAGGCGTCTTCTTAGCATTACATTTTTTGTCCTCGCCGTCGGAGGGTGTACGCCATCCTCCGATCTCATAGCGACGGAAGCCATAGTCCCCGCTGGCGGTTTGACTCGCGAAGACTTCCTTGCCTTGCGCAATCGCCGGAATCCGGAGAACGCGCCCCCAGGCAAAAGAAACGGCGTTCCGCCAATTCCCAAAATGCCGCAGATGGACGGCAGCGTTGCAATAGAACCGCTCGACAAACTCGTCAGCGTCAACATCACCGACAGCGTGCCGATCCGCGAAGTTTTGATGGAGCTTGTGCGAAAAACGGGCGCAAACCTCGAACTCGATCCGCATGTGCAGGGAAGCGTCATCCTCTCGGCCAAGGATCAGCCCTTCGAACACGTCTTGAAGCGCATCTGCGCCTTGGCAAAGCTGCGCTATACCGTCGAAGGCTCCTTTATCCATATCGAACCCGACGAACCCTATCAAAAATCCTATCGGCTGAATTACCTGAGCCTCGTTCGCCGCACTTCCAGTGACACGTCAATTTCGACGAACGTTTTCGACGTCGATATCGGCACCGATGGCACGGGCAATTCGTCGAGCTCATCGCGGTCGTCAACGGCTGCGGAGAACAATTCAACCTCAAAGGTCTCCGGCGTTTCGGAAGCCGACTTCTGGGCGGAAACAAAGAAGTCCCTTGAGCAAATCCTCGGCGCAGGATCCGGCAAACAGGAAGGAAAACCTTCGTTCAGCCTCAACAAACAGGCAGGC
>JAQUUS010000101.1 GCA_028693775.1 Alphaproteobacteria bacterium
GCCATGCTTAGCGGCGGCGTCAGCTTGCAGGACCTCGTTCAGAACCTCAATGCTTTGGGCGTCGGGCCTCGCGATATGATTCAGATCCTTCAATCCATCAAGGCTGCCGGAGCGCTTCAGGCCGAACTGGAGGTCATGTGATCGACGCCATTCCTTCTGTCGCTTCGGATATGTCGGCCCTGAACCTTTTTCCGGTTCTTTCGGGCAAGGTTTCCAATGCCGCCGGGATCGATGCCGCTGCGCAGGATTTCGAGGCCATGTTCGCGACACAGCTTTTGAAGCCCATGTTCGATACCGTGCCCGTCAATTCCATGTTCGGCGGCGGAAACGGCGAAGAGGTCATGCGCTCCTTTCTGCTTCAGGAGTACGGCAAGCTTATTGCCAAGACCGGCGCTTTGGGGATCGCTCCGCAGGTCAAGGCCGAGATGATCCGCGCTCAGGAACAGGCGCGCGGACGCTCCGCTTCGGGCGACGCTTCTTCGAAGACCGGCGAGAACAAGTCCCGGCCTTCCTCTTCTTCTTCGAAAGGATCGGCTTATGTCGCCTCCAAATAAAAAAACCGCGCGCACGCTTCTTAACGCTCCGAAACTCGTTGTCGCTACCATCGCCTTGATGGAAGAGCTGACGCAGGTTCTGGTTTCGGAAGGCGAGCTTGTGACCCAGCGCAGGATGGACGAACACGCCGCCCTGCTTAAACGCAAGCAACGCCTTGCCATGGATTATCGCGCCAACATCAAGTCCATCGCCGCCCAGCCCGAGCTTTTGAAGACTCTGCCCGACGACGCAAAGGCTGCGATCAAGGACATTGCGCGGCGGCTCGCTTTTGCCGTCGATTCCAACGCCCGCATGCTGCGCGGCGCAGTCGACGCCACCCGCCAGCTCGTTCAGAACGTTATGGCCATGGTTCGCAGCGAGGCGCTGCCAAGGCAAACCTACAAAAACCATACGAAGGCTCATTTGCAACTGGGCACCTACAGTCCCAAGTGCAAGGCCGTCGCTTTTAGCAAGACGATTTAGGAGTTTCTTTTTCGATGACGCGGACATCTTCCCTTTCAGAGACGCTTAAAAATACGCTCACGCTGGGCTCCTTGCTTTCGCAGGCAAGCGGCGCTTCGAGCGGATCTTTATTGGAGGGGTTGTTTTCTTCGCTCGTTTCGGAAACCAACACGCTTCAGGATGCTTTGTCGTCTTCGCCGCAGGCGCAGACGCAGACTCGGGTTTCGTCCTCGTTTTCTTCGGATGCTTCGGCGCAGGACACTCCGGAACAAAATCAGCTCTTTCAATCCGTGCGCGATCTTTCGGATACGCTGCATCGCGTTTTGACGACCCTACGCAGAAACGAGCAGACGCAGAACAGGGCCGGAACGGACAAAACCGAAACGGCGGAAACAAAGACAGAAACCGCAGAGACGCAGAGCCTTGTTATACAGGCTTCAAGCGAAAGCACGGACGAGACTGAGGAAACGACTTCGGGCGAAGAGACGGCTCAGACAGCCGAAACTCAGGAACAGGACGATACGGAAGACGAAATTTCGGATACCGCTTTGCAACTTCTCGCGCTGCTGCAATTTGTCGTGCGCGTCGCCCGGCAGGAGCGGACTGGGGGTCAGGAAATCGGGCCGGTGCGCGAAAGCGAACCGGGCAAGGGCCTTCCGGCCATCCAGGCAGCCGATCCGCTGATGGCTTTGCAGGATATCGCTTCCGCCGACGGAGAAACGGTCGCGGAAATAACCGAAACCGGCGAGGAAAACGGCCGTGCGTTCGAAGGTCTTACCGCTCTTCTGCAAAACGCTACCGATGTCGCCGGGGATATTCTGGACAACTTGCGGAACGAGGCGGCCGCTTTATCGGAAACGAAAACCGGAAACGACGGGACGGAAGAGCTTGCGGGGCTTATCGATCAACTCAAGGCCGCTTGCGAGGATATTCGCGAGACCCTTGGAGAAATTGACCGGAAACCTCCCGCATGGGCGGAAAAACTTTCCGGGCCGGACGAAGAAACTGCCGGGCGCGAGGGTGAGACGGCGGACATTGCGGAGACGCTTTCGGCGGGCGCGGTAATTTCGGAAACGTCGGACGACGAAGCGGCGGCTCTTTTGCTTGCGCCGCTGTCGCATAAAAAAGCCCCCCGGCAGGAACGGCTGGCGGATGCTCCGGAAGCATCGGAAGCTCCGGCAACCGTTGCCCCGGCGGAAGACACAACAGCAGACGTTGCGGCACAGACGGCGGCGAAAACAGCCGCTTCGGCGCTCGCGCAAACGGATGGCGGCATTGCAAGCAGAGGACGCGGGGAACCGGCACAAGCTGCCGCTCCGGTCCTGCCCGATACGGCGTCGGCAACGGCGGCCGTTGCCACGCAAGGAAACGCCGGGTTGCAGGCCGGAACGGGCGGAATGTCGGACAACGGGTCCGCGTTTTCGTTTGCGAACGGCTCCTCTTCTTTCTCAATGGAGGCAATCGCGGGCGCGGCGACCAAGACGCAGGCGACCGGCACTTACGGTTTTGCGAGCACGCTTTCGGCTCTTCGCGCCGCCAAGGGCGGGACGTCAGGACTGCCGAGCGTCGTCGATCAGGTTATTTTGCAGATGAACCGCAACGTCAAAAACGGCCAGAGCAATATGTCGTTGCAGTTACACCCAACCGACTTGGGGAAGATTACCGTCAAACTCGAATTCGGCAAGGACGACAAGGTTCAGGGTACCGTCGTCGCCGAAAACCCCAAGACGTTAGAGATGCTTCAGAAGGACTCCAGAAGCCTCGAGCGCGCACTGCAGGATGCAGGACTGCGCGCCGAACCCGGCAGTTTGCAGTTCAGCCTCGGCGAACAGCATAACGGCCAGAATGCCAACAACGCTTCGGGCGGCGAGGCAAACCGGGCCTCGAGTGGCACAGATTCTGCAAGCGATTCAGGTATCGACGGGACGGAGATCGTCGCCGCCGCCGAAACTTATTACATCACGCCGACCGGCGTAAACATTCAGGTCTGACAAGGCCGAAAAGGAGATCGTCATGTCCGTTAGCGCCATTAGCAGCCTTAGCTCTCTCAGTTCCTCGGCAGCCAGCGCGACGGCCGCCTCCTCGGCTGCTCAGTCCTCGGCTTTGAATCTGAACTTTTCGACCTATCTCAAAATTCTCACAACGCAGCTTCAGAATCAGGATCCCACCAACGCCACGGACCCCAATCAGTTCACTCAGGAACTGATCCAGATGCAGCAGGTTCAGGCTCAGATCACGAACAACGAGGCTATCGACTCCCTCATAAACGCCATCGGCGCAAACAACCTTGCTTCGGGCGTCAGCTATATCGGCAACTATGTGCGCGCCGCCACGGAAGACGGCGACTTCTCCTTGCAGGGCAGCTCTGCGGAAATCGGCTACACGCTCGCCAAGGATGTCTCAAATGCCACCATCACCATCAAGGATTCCGACGGCGACACCGTTGCAACGCTCACAGGCGGCACGTCCATGGGCGACAATTACGTTTCGTGGGACGGCACCACCGAAGACGGCGAGATCGCCGAGGACGGCGCTTATACCTTTACGGTCACAGCCAAGGACAGCAGCGGCAGCGATGTAACCGTCAGCAACAAAAGCGCCCTCTTCAAGGTCACCGCCGTTCAATCCAACAGCGACGGCACCCTTACTCTCGAAGCCGGGGCCTTGAGCCTGCTCTCCACGGATGTGACCGGCGTTTACTCTGCCGCGTCCCTGCCAACCGCCGTTTTGGGCACTCGGGTGACCGAAAGCTAATAAACTCTCTCGTTTATTGAAATTCCACGCTCTTCGGAGGCTTGTCGTCTATTGTTTTCGCGCCCCGCACCCCTTATATAAACACAATAAACAGGGGCTTGGGGTTTGACCTAAATGGCTAAGAAAGATTATTACGAACTGTTGGGCGTCGGGCGCAATGCGTCCCCGGAAGAGCTGAAAAAGGCTTATCGCAAACTGGCCATGCAGCATCATCCGGACAGAAATCAGGGCAATCCGGACGCCGAGCGGGCATTCAAGGAAATCAACGAGGCCTATGACGTTCTGCGCGACGACCAGCGCAGGGCCGCTTATGACCGCTTCGGTCACGCCGCTTTCGAAAACGGCGGCATGGGAGGCATGGGCGGTTTCGATTTCGGCGCGGGGTTCTCCGATATTTTCGACGAAATGTTCGGCGAAATTCTGGGCGGCAGCCGCAGGCAAAAGGCCAACGCTTCGCAACGCGGCGCGGATCTGCGCTACGATATGGATATCTCCCTCGAAGAGGCTTTTTCGGGGTCCACGAAGAAAATCACCATTCCGAACGCCGTTACCTGCGACGCGTGCAAGGGCTCCGGCGCGGCTCCGGGAACGTCTCCCATCGAATGTCCCACATGCAAAGGGCATGGACGCGTTCGCGCCCAGCAGGGCTTCTTTACGGTCGAACACACCTGCCCGGCCTGTCAGGGCAATGGACGCATCATTAAATCGCCTTGCCCCAAATGTTCCGGGCAAGGGCGCGTGCACGAACAGCGCACGCTGGCTGTGGAAATTCCTCCCGGAGTCGAGGACGGCATGCGCATTCGCCTCTCCGGCGAAGGCACTGCGGGCATTCGCGGCGGGCATCCGGGCGATCTCTATGTCATTTTGAGCGTCGAGCAACACAAGGTTTTCCAGCGCGACGGCGCAAACCTTTATTGCCGCGCGCCCATTCCCATGACCACCGCCGCTTTGGGCGGCTCGATTCAGGTTCCCACTATCGACGGCGAACTGGCGGACGTCAGGATCGATCCCGGCACGCAATCGGGCCAGCGCGCCTGCATCAAGCGCAAGGGCATGTCGGTTTTGCGCAGCAGCTCGCGCGGCGATTTGTATATCGAATTCGCCGTGGAGGTTCCGGTGCGCCTGACCAAGCGCCAGAAAGAGCTTCTGGCCGAATTCGCCGCTGAGGCCGAGCAAAACCAGTCTCACCCGGAAAGCGAAGGCTTTATGTCCCGCGTCAAGGAAGCTTTGGGCGGAAAAAGATGACCCCTGGCCGCGCCATGCTGATCGCCGTCGCGGCTTATTCTTCGCAGGTTCTTTATGACGTTTATGTGAAGCTCGGCCGCGAGGCCGGGCTTTCTTCCTTGGCGATCATGGCGGCTATCGGGTTGATCGGCCTCGCGGCCATTTTGGGAACCGCCCTGTTTAAACGCAATCTCCCTTCTTTGCTTCCCCGCAGCCTTTGGGGGCCCGTTGCTATCGGGCTTTGTTCTGTCGGCGTCAGGTATGGCGGCATCACTTGCCTGAAGTATCTGCCCCTCTCCGTTTTTTATCCCATCTTCTTTTCGACCCCTTTGATCGTTGCCGCTCTCTCCGCTTTGCTGCGGCTCGAGGTTTTGTCGAAAACGAAAATCGCCTGCCTCGCGGCAGGTTTTGCGGGCGTTTTGTTCGTTTTGCTTCCGAACGTTTCGGGCGGCGGCGAGTGGATCGGGTATGGCGCGGCTATTGTCAGCATTTCTCTTTTGGCCGTTTATACCATTCTTTTGCGCAAGGTTTCCCAGACCGAATCCGTTCAGTGCATTCAGCTTTTCAACTTTTTGTTTCTTTTCGCCGTGGGCCTCGGCGGTTCGGCGCTTCAGGCAGCGCCCTTGCCCGCTCCGTATGTTTTGACCTTTTTGATCCCCGCAGGGCTCTTCTTTCTGGGCGGCAATGTGCTTTTCAATATCGCCCTCAAATATACCGCCGCGACCAATGTCGCCCAGTGCCATTATTCGCAGATCGTTTTCGGCGGGCTTATCGGGTATTGGGTGTGGGGCGACAGGCCGACCTGGAACCTCGCCGTGGGCGCGGCTCTCATTATCGTTGCCGGGCTTGTTGTTGCGCGGGAAGCCAGCAAGAACGAAGCCATTGCCAAAACCGCCAACACCCTTTAGCGTCGTCCGCTATCGTTGCATCGATGCTTTTTTCTGAAAAGCGAAGGGTTTGGGTATGTCTCAGTCGCGGGCTTTGCTTCTGGCCGTTTCGGCTTATGTTATCTGGGTTCTCTCCGACGTTTGCCTCAAATTCGGCGCGCAGTCGGGCTTGCCCATTCTTGTCTCCATGCTGCTCTTTGGCGGAGTCGGCGTCGTTTATTATCCCGCTGCCGTCTTTTTGAAACACCGCCGCCTCGATTTGAAACCTCACTGCACACGCGAAGTTCTCGGCATCTCCGCTTGCAGCATCGGGATCAACTTCTTTAACATCATCGCTCTGGCGCGGCTGCCGCTGACCGTTTTTTAT
>JAQUUS010000102.1 GCA_028693775.1 Alphaproteobacteria bacterium
GGACAGCTTGTCCTTCAGCACGTTGAGCTTCACGTCGCCCTTGAAGCGCCCCATCTTTTCGGGCAACGGCTGGAGATACGTCCACGGAATCGTTTCGTCCTTGATCTTGGCGGCGAGGCTGCGGATGAAATCGCTCAGGCGGCGCAGGCCGATGCGGCGCAAGAACCCCGCCCGCGAACAATCGACGCCCGCGATATAGAGCTTGTTGTTGTGCCCCTGAAGCTTGATGTCGTAGACCACCTCGACTTCGGCGTCGTTGACGTCGAGCACTTTTTTGTCGAGCAGGTAGTCGCGCATGATGATCTGGTTCTCGGCCGGTTCGTTCTCATAGGCCGGGAGGGATTCCAGATCGAGGATCGAGCGGCCATGGTGATCCAGAAAAACCACCTTGTCCCACGGAACCAAAAGCGGTTTGTAGCCGAAGGGCCGGGAAATGATCAGGTGCGTCACTTCCGGAACCGGGCCTTCTTTCATCACCATGTCGGTCAGTTTGCCGATGTATTTGTCGCCGACACGCGCACGGCCACCGATCAGATTGCTGAGCAGATAGGCCATGTTTTCGAGTTTGTGGGTAACCTGTGACGTCATGGGACACCTCTCAGGCAAGCATCGTGAAAAACTTGTAGCCCAATAGCGCCACAAGGAACAAAAGATAGAAACGCAAGGCAACCAGGGCCCAGCGAACCGTAGGCGTCAGGGCTATGCGCGGATGCGCATAGCGGCGATTGATGTTGCGAATCTTGATCCGGTTGCGCGCGATCATCGACTGAAGAGCATGGCCTAGGGTCATAGCGGGCCTCCTATCCGAATAAGCTCGGGAACATGGTGTTGACGGCATACAGCGTCGCCAACACGATAATGAACACGACAATCGTGCCTGTGACGATGTTTTGAAGCTTTGTGTTGGCGTATTCGCCCATCGTTTCCTTGTCGTTGAGCAAGATCAACAGGAACACGAGCGAGGCCGGGAGCAACGTGACCGCCACCACCTGCACAAACAGGGTTATCAGCACCAGCGGTGCGCCCGGAATGAGGACCACGGCGCCCGCGCTGATGAGCGTGATGAAGTAGTTAAGATAAAACCACGGTGCTTCCTTGATCTTGTTGTTGAGCGAATGCGCCCATCCAAAGACTTCGCCGAACGCCCATGAGCTGGCCAGAGAAATGCAGATGGCGCCGAGCAAGCCCGCGTTGAACAGCCCGATGGCCAGCAGTTCCCCGGCGTGCCGGTGCGTCTTCATGAGGATCTTGGCGGCCTGGGCTGCGTCGTCGATTTCCATGCCCGGCAGAACCGTTCCAGTCACGATCACGATGAATACCGCGATTACAATCGTCGCTATGGACCCGATAAATGTATCGAGCCTGCCGAAGAACATATCCTTTTCCTTCACGCCCTTGTCGACCACCGACGACTGCTGGAAAAACAGCATCCACGGCGCAATCGTCGTGCCGATGTTCGCCATCAGGAAGAAGAACATGTCGCTGTCGAAGCCCTTGCCGAAATTCGGGATCATGCCCTCGGACAGCACATCGCTCACCGACGGATGCACAATAAAGGCCGCCGGGATGTAGATCAGGTTCAGCGCGCAGAAGATCAGCGAGACTTTTTCCCACGTCCAATAGCGACCGTTGATGACCATAAAGCCCATCAGCGAACACACACCCGCCACCGTGACCCAGCCGGGAACGCCGAAGATCCTCAGCGCCGCCGTCATGCCGATGAATTCGGTGATCAGCGTCAGCCAGTCCACGAGGATAAGATCGAGCAGCGAGAACCAGCCCCAGAACGAGCCGAAGCCGTCAAAGATTGCCTCGGCATGGCCCCGCTTCGTCACGACGCCCAGCCGCATGGTCATTTCCTGCACAAAATAGGCGATGGGCCCGAGCAGGACGAGAAACCATATGAGATTGTAGCCGTACTTCGCGCCCGTGGCCGCATAGGTCGTGATGCCGCCCGCGTCGTTATCGGCGACCATCACCACAAGCCCGGGACCCGCGATCATCAGATAGATGCTGATGGCTTTCCATGCCCGCCGCGCACGATAATAGAGCTTGGTAATCCAATTCATGATCCCCTCCTCGTCCTGCGGGAAAAGCGCGCGCATAATACGCGGCATTCCTTTTCAAATACTGAAAACGGACTAAATTTTGCGCACATGGAGGGCTTGGAAACCAATCCAACGCCGGAAGGGGAAAAAGCACACGCCAACGCAACCGCTTCGCCCGGCGTATAAAATGCCTGCCGCGCACACGCACCCGCATGCCGGAGAAATTTTGCGCTTTTTCCGCCGAAAAACGTAGCAAAAGACCGATGAGTCTCGCTCGCCATCATCACCTCCCGGACAATCCCTGCTTTGGGGAGAGGCGATGTGCGTAACCAGCCCTTAGGCGGGCCTTACGCCATTCATCCTGTCCCGAAGACTGGGGATGCTGGAGACATTCTTTATGTGCAGCCCGCAAATCCCGGGGCTGCAACTACTGTCGCCGTCCATTGTTCTCTCTGCTGTTAAACTTGCCGGAATCACTTCCGGCGCCTGATGCGGCTTGTAGCTCCGGGCTTCGCAAAATGTCAAGGTTTTAATGGATGTTCCGTGAATTTTGCCTTTCTCTTCGCATTCGGCGTCGGTGGAGATTCTGCGCTTCGGCCTCTTTTTCTCACGCAAGAAGACAGCCCGGATCTCATAAAACCGGCGGACGAAATCCACCGGACGGGAACCCGCCTTTGCCTGGCCCGGCCCTGCACAGAAGAGGCGCTTTGGAAGGGAGAAACTATTGATCCTGAAGCTCTCATAAAAGAGAGGTTAACAACTCCTTGATTATCAAGAAAATTAATTTGCCACACACACTCGTTTCGCGCACGGTTGCTGTTGAATAGATCTCGATATTTTATTAAAATATAGGCATTATTTGATTTGATCGTGCCCATTTTTTTACGGGATTTTCGTTCGTCATGATTGCACCAGAATCACAGTCCTGCGATATCGGCGCATTCGTCGAAACCGTCAGGAAAAAACAACGGGAGAGCGGTAAAGCTCTCTGCGGCTGTTTCAAGCTTTCCCCCGAAACCATAAAAGCCATCAAAGACGCTTCGCGAATCGTTTTTGAAATCGCACCGTCGAACGGTCTTACATGCGAAAGCATGACGACCCTCATGATGCGCTTCGAAGAATTGTGCCGCAGGCAAGAGATCGCCATGCCGGCTTCGGCCCGCATCGACGTCCTTCGCTATCTGGTTTCGGAGCTGATCGCCAATCACACCGCTCTGGGCGGAAATCCGAACAAGCTGATCGCCGTTACTTTGTATCGCGGCGCCGTCGGACCGCGCATTGTCGCCGGATTTCCGATGTTCTCGGAAACACCGGGAATTTTGAGGCATGCGACCGAGAAAAACCCGTCCGATCCCGAAAAGTTCCTGAGAAACGTCAACGGAACCATCGACGCGCTCGCCGCGCAAAATTCAAACGGACAAGGCGAGTTCTCCTGCTTCTCCGATACGCCGTGGGTATTCAAACATGCGGCCGTTCATAATCTTTCCGATCCGGAAAGGTTTTTGAGAGGTCTCAAGCAGACCATCGATACGCTCAAGGAAAACAGCAAGAATACGGACGACGAATTCTCCTGCTTCTCGGACACGCCCGGAATCTTCAAATACGCCGCCGTGCATCACCTCTCGAATCCCCAGAGGTTCTTGCGCGACGTCAAGAAGACGATGAATTACCTCATCGAGGAAAGCAAGAAACCCGGAAGCGAATTCGCTTCGCTGGCCAACATGCCCGGCATGTTCAGGGCCGCCGCTATCGGGCATCCCTCGAACCCGGAGGCCTTCCTGCGCAAGGTTTTGAAGGAACGCGTTTGCCTGCGCTTGATGCAGTCCCCCGAAGAGATCGTTGCGGAAGAAGACTCCGCGCCGATCGCCATCGAGGCCTGAGCGCCTACTCTTCGATCTCCGATATTTTCCCGGTCAGGCTCATGCCGGACATTGGCAAGGGCGGGATAAAAACAACCTCTCCGTCTTTTATCGCGAATTCAGCAGTTCCGATCGATTCCTCGATCTGCCTCAGATCCCGCTCCTCGGTGGGCTTAGCGCATTCACGGGCGATGTCTTCGGGCGTGGCATAAACGATGTCCGCTTCGGCAAAAACACCTTCACGCGAGGATCTTTTGATTTTTTGCACCGAGAAAAGCAAGGATCTCTTGACCGGCCCGAAAAGGCCGCCGGATTTATAGGTCTCGCAAATGGCCGATGTGACCCCGCCCTCGCTTTCGACCGAGGAGGCCCACATCCTGTCGTCCGTAAGGTCGAGAATGGTTTTGACATTTTCGGCGCCCATCGGGCCTTTATTCAACACAAACACCGTTAGCGGAACGCGCAGGATGGATACGGTCGAAAACACTTTTCCGTTGTGGCCGAAGTTGTCCGCACACAGCATGCTTTGCCGCTCGCCGCCGGGAAGCGCTACGCAATCGTGCATTTGGCCGCGAGGGTACCAGCTGACAAGCTTCCATTTTCCGGACTCGCGGCGAAACAATATTCCGTCGCCGTATTCGCGGCCCGCCGTCTCGAACGATGCGTCCACCGTAATATACGCTTCGTCCGCATTCTGGCCCGTCAGGTCTCCGTAGAAAATCGACAGCGGGATAAGCGTGGCGTCCTGCGGCTCACCGGATTGCTCCCGCGCCTGATCGACTTCCGGATTTCCGATAATGTCTTCGCAATCGATCTCCAGCGTTCCGTAATCGCCGTCCGGCTCGCTTGCAATCGGATCGACGCAGATCAGCGGCATGAACGTTTCGATTTCTTTCTCCGTCAGCGGCCGCGTATCATGGCGGCTTTCCGTGGCAACGCACGGTTCGCAAAGCGCCAGAAAAAGGCAAAGCGCAAACAGGATTTTCTTCATGGGCAAAGATCGCGGTAACGGATAAGCGGCCTCCATTATACTTTCTCATCCTGAAGTTGAAAACGCACTGAAAATACCATACCAGCGAAGGCTTGCGTCAATAAATAGTTAGGATATTTTAACTATTTGTTCTCTAATCTTTTTGCGACATTTTTACCCCAACTCCTTGTGAGGCCATATGCCCTTCCCCTACATGCCGCCTCTGGCGGATATTCGTTTTGTCCTGACGCGCCTGATCGGGCTCGACAAGCTTTCGTCCCTGCCCGGATGCGATTCCGTCAGCGACGATATCGTCGAGGCCGTCTTGACCGAGGCCGGAAAAATAGCCTCAGAAGTCTTTGCCCCCATCAACGATACGGGCGACAAGGCCGGCGTTAAATTTTCCAACGACAAAGTCACCATGCCGCCCGGCTTCAAGGACGCCTATCGCGCCTTTATCGACGGCGGATGGAACGGCCTTCAGGTCGAGGAAGACTCCGGCGGCCAAGGCCTGCCCTCGACCGTCGGCATGTCGGTTATGGAAATGCTTCAATCGGCCAACGTCACACTGGCTCTTTGCCCCATGCTCACAGGCGGTGCCATCGAACTGATCTCTTCCCACGGCGACGAAGAAACCAAGAAAAAATACCTGCCCAAGCTGGTGTCCGGCGAGTGGTGCGGCACAATGAACATCACCGAATCCCAGGCGGGATCGGACGTCGGCGCGATCAAGAGCAAGGCTGTCAAGGAAGGCGATCATTACCGCGTTTCGGGACAGAAAATCTTCATCAGCTTCGGCGATCACGATATGGCCGAGAACATCATCCATCTGGTTCTGGCAAGGCTGCCCGACGCGCCGGAAGGCACACGCGGCCTCTCGCTGTTCCTCGTGCCGAAGTTCCTTGTGGACGAAAACGGAAACCTCGGCGAAAACAACGAGGTCCGGACCGTTTCCGTCGAGCATAAGCTCGGGCAACACAGCGGCCCCACATGCGTTCTGGCTTTTGGCGACAAGCAAGGATCCGTCGGATATCTTGTCGGCAAGGAAAACGGCGGTATCGCCGCCATGTTCACCATGATGAACAACGCCCGCATGAACGTCGGCGTTCAGGCGCTCGGCGTCATGGAACGCTCCTTCCAGCATGCGCGCGATTACGCCAAGTTCCGCGTCCAAAGCAAAGCCGTGGACGATCCGAAGGGAAAACCCGTAACCATCATTCGCCATCCGGACGTGCGACGGATGCTTCTGGAAATGAAGGCCTATACAGAAGCGGCCCGATGCCTCGCCTATCATTGCG
>JAQUUS010000103.1 GCA_028693775.1 Alphaproteobacteria bacterium
GTTGCCGATTTCGCTGTCATGCTTCATGCCGCCAATTCCGGGGCCATGGCCTGCGCGGGGATCGAAAACGATAAAAGGCCGTTTCTTCGGATCTGTAACGACGCCTTCCGGCGGAAGAATGCGTACGAGATGGTAATTGACCGGATGAACGAGTTTCCTGCCGTCCAGAATAATTTCGTATTTGAAATGGAGAACCGTGGGCGTTTCTGAATTGACGTAGGAAATATGAGTGTTGCTGCGCTGCCTCAGCGTGTCGAGGAACATAACGCTGCGCTGGAGAGAATCGATCCAGTATTCATAGGCCTGTTGGTAAAGAACCATGGGGTTCGGAGGCAGTAAAGCTCCCAAATCTTGCAGTGTGTTAATTTTTGATTTTGCAGGAGCTTTAGACATCGATAGCCTCACTTTCACACATGTTCCAAGTGCACAAACTAATGCGGCGACCCGCAAGTGGTCGCTTAACCTTGGGCGCAAATGAATAGTGCAATGCGCAAGGAACAAAGTATGGTTAACACGTTAACAGGGGATGAATCAATAAATCAAAAACGCGAAACAAAAGAATGCCTTTGTATGCCCTGACGTGGCCGTATTTTATATCGGGGCATAAAAAAACCCTTCGGCTCTCCAAAAAAAGAAAAGCGCGAAGGGTTTGAATAGAATTCAGAAAACTATGACGTAGCAGCCAAAATTTTGACGGCGAGGAAGTCTTGTTCTGCGCGATAGGGTTCGCGTTCTTCTTCGCTATTGGCGTCTGCGATTTTTTGATCGAGATCCTTCACCAGAGCCTGAAGCGTCTCGAGCTTAAGCTCCGAAATCGGAATTGCCTCGTTCGCCAGGACAGTAAAACGCGTCTGCGTCACTTCAGCGAATCCGCCATTAACGAACAGACGGTTCGTAACGACCGTATCTTCGTTTTCATAGATCCTGAGGAGGCCCGGCTTGATCTCCGTAATCATCGGAGCGTGACCGGGCAGAACGCCGTATTCGCCCTTGCAACCTGGAGCGGTAACCATCGCAACCGGCTTGCTGAAAAGCAGCTTTTCAGGCGAAACGAGTTCAAAGTCAAAGGTTTCAGCCATTACGCCGCTTCCTTCATAAGTTTCTGACCCTTGGTGACCGCTTCTTCGATGGTGCCGACCATGTAGAAGGCGGCTTCAGGAAGATGGTCGTATTCGCCGTTCACAATGCCCTTGAAGCCGCGGATCGTATCGTCGAGCTTGACGAAGACGCCCGGTGTGCCCGTAAAGACTTCGGCGACGTGGAACGGCTGCGAAAGGAAGCGTTGGATCTTGCGCGCGCGCGAGACGATCAGCTTGTCATCTTCCGAGAGTTCGTCCATGCCCAAGATGGCGATGATGTCCTGCAGCGATTTGTAGGTCTGCAAAACCTTCTGAACCGAGCGTGCGACTTCGTAGTGTTCCTGACCGACAACGCGCGGATCGAGAATGCGGCTGGTGGAGTCGAGCGGATCGACGGCGGGATAAATGCCGAGTTCCGCGATCTGACGGGAAAGAACGGTGGTGGCGTCCAAGTGAGCAAAAGAGGTAGCAGGCGCCGGGTCGGTCAAGTCGTCGGCCGGAGCGTAAATGGCCTGTACCGAAGTGATCGATCCCTTGGTTGTCGTCGTGATGCGTTCCTGCAAGGTGCCCATGTCCGTGGCGAGGGTCGGCTGATAACCGACGGCCGACGGGATACGGCCCAGAAGTGCGGACACTTCGGAGCCTGCCTGCGTGAAGCGGAAGATGTTATCCACGAAGAACAGCACGTCCTGCCCTTCTTCGTCGCGGAAGTATTCCGCAAGCGTCAGGCCTGTCAGACCAACGCGCAAGCGTGCGCCGGGAGGTTCGTTCATCTGGCCGTAAACGAGGGCGGCCTTCGATCCGGGGCCATCGGTCTTGATAACGCCGGATTCGATCATTTCGTGATAAAGGTCGTTGCCTTCGCGGGTACGTTCGCCGACGCCAGCGAACACCGAGTATCCGCCGTGAGCCTTGGCGATGTTATTGATGAGTTCCATAATCAGAACCGTCTTGCCGACGCCTGCGCCGCCGAAGAGGCCCGTTTTACCGCCGCGGGAGTAAGGAGCGAGAAGATCGACGACCTTAATGCCTGTCACAAGGATTTGCTGTTCGGTCGACTGATCGATAAAGGCCGGAGCTTCACGGTGAATCGGAAGCTTCATTTTCGTCTTGACGGGGCCGCGTTCGTCCACAGGCTCTCCGATGACGTTGATGATGCGGCCCAACGTATCGGGGCCGACAGGAACGGTGATCGGTGCGCCCGTATCTTCGACGGGTGCTCCGCGAATGAGGCCGTCCGTCGTATCCATGGCGACCGTACGAACCGTGCTTTCGCCCAAGTGCTGGGCCACTTCGAGAACAAGCTTCCTGCCGTCATTTTCGGTGACGAGCGCATTGAGAATGGCCGGCAACTGCCCTTCGAACTTGACGTCGATGACGGCGCCGGTGATCTGGGTGATGTGGCCTTTGATATTCGTGGATGACATTCGTTTTCCCTCTTTTATACGGCTTCAGCGCCTGAAATGATTTCGATGAGTTCCTTGGTAATAAATGCCTGACGGCTGCGGTTGTAGTTGAGCGTGAGCTTGTTGATCATATCGCCCGCGTTGCGCGTCGCATTGTCCATAGCAGTCATCTGAGCGGCCTGCGCCCCTGCCATGCTCTCGAGCAAAGTGCCATACAAGGTCACAGCAAGTGCCTTGGGCAAAAGAGATTCGAGAATGGCTTTCTGGTTGGGCTCAAACTTGAGGCCGATCAGCGGCTCGATCTTGGCGCCGTCCGCCTCGGTTTCGATAGCGAAGGGGATAAGCTGCTTGATGGTGACAATTTGAGAAATCACCGACTTGAAGCGGTTGTAAACGATGTAACAGGAGTCAAACTTTCCATCGTTGAAGAGCGCGAGGATCTTGTCGTTGAGTTCCGACCCCTCGCTGAAGGACATACCGCCCTTGCGCCCGAGATTTTCGATCGAAAACAAAATCTTCGAAGCAAAATCCTTACGCAGAATATCGCGCCCCTTGCGTCCGACGCAAATCAGCGAAACCTTTTTGTTTTGAGATTCATGCTGATGGATCATTCGCCGCGTTTCGCGAACAACATTGCTGTTGAAAGCGCCGCAGAGGCCACGATCTGATGTGATGGCAACGATCAGAACCTCTTCGTCCTTGCCGGTACCGGCAATGAGACGGGGCACCGGCGTTTTGGATTCGGCTAGGCTGGACGCCAAAGAAGAGAGCATGCGAGACATTCGCCTTTCGTAGGGTCGAGCGGATTCCGCTTTTTCCTGCGCACGGCGGAGCTTGCTGCCCGCAACCATTTTCATAGCCGAAGTGATCTTGCGCGTAGACTTTACGCTGGAGATTCTGTTCTTTAAGTCCTTAAGGCTTGGCATAATTGACCCGCAACTGAAGAGTTGGCGGATGCCAACCCCTATTGGCAATCGCAGCTAGCGTCGCGTCGCATATTGCTGCGAGGTGCAGGCGGCTTTTTGGCGGATAACTCGCCGTGGGTCAAGAGAAAAGAAGCATTTTTAAGGCAGAATTTTAAATTAGATAAAGAAGGGGTGTTTTTCAAAGATTAATACTCGTATAACAAAGCGAGCCGAAGCTACAAAAAACCAACAATGACGGGGCTTTTTGCAATATCCGATGTCAATGTACCATCCCAGTTTTTCCGCTGCAATGCAGCAAGCCTGCCGGAAGGCGAGGATGCGATTGGGGGCAACGTCGCCCAATCCCCCTGTCGGAGCCGCAGCTCTCGACTCAAATGGCCGAATCCTTGCTTTGGCAGCCCATAGCCGTGCCGGAGAAGACCATGCCGAAATGGCGCTTCTAAAGCACTGCAGGGCCGAAAAGCTACTCCCATCGGTTGAAACGCTAGCCGTTACATTGGAGCCGTGTAATCACACCGGGCTTACGCCACCCTGCTGTACGGCAATCATCGAAGCCGGAATTCGCCGTGTGGTTGTCGGGATCCGGGACCCCAATCCCAATGTCACAGGCGGCGGATGCGACCGCCTGCGCGCCGCCGGAATCGATGTAATCGAAGATGTCGAGGCTGAGGCATGCAAACGCCTGATCCACGCCTTTTCCTATTCGGTCCTCAACCGCAGGCCGTTCATAACAATCAAACGTGCGTTCGATGCATACGGAAGCATGATTCCGCCCAAGGGGAGTAAAACGTTTGCCTCGCAAGGCTCGCTCATCCTCGCCCACCGTCTTCGCAAGAAGGCCGACGCCATACTGACCGGCAGCGGCACGATCCTGGCGGATAATCCCCTTTTCACCGTCAGGCAGGTCAAGGATCACGACGGAAAACGCCGCATATTGGCCATCCTCGACAGGCGAGGACGCGTTCCCAAAGAATACATGGATTCCGCAAGGCTCAGAAATCTGGATGTTATCGTCTACCGAAGTCTCGACGAAGCCATCGACGATCTTGCCTCGAGAAAAGTCCGTGACGTGTTGGTCGAAGCCGGGCCGCAGCTCAGCGGGGCCCTTCTGGAAACGCCCTGTTGGGCCATGCGCGTAGACATCCACAAAGGCGAGCCCGACCGTATCGAAACGGTCTTCAACGAAGGCGCAAAGATCCCCTTCTCGACCGAAGGGATCGATCTTGAGGATCTGTTGCCGTTATAGTCCGTTAAACGTACATGGCTTCAGGCGAAATGTCGGCTCTCTTCTGTTGCGGCCGTTCCGGCTTGACGTTAAAGAAGCCCCCATCCGAAAAAATGGGAACGTCTTTGACGCCCAACCGGGACATCTTGTGAAGATCTTCTTCGGTGGGCGTGCCGTCCGAGAGCATCTTGTAAAGAGAAAGCAAGCCGATATCGTCTGCGCGAGCGTCCTCCATGGCTTCGATCATGGTCTCGATGGTGCCCGCATTGCCGAAAGTCGCGCCATAATACTTTTTGGCTTCAAGAATTTGCTTGGTGAAAAGCGGCACAGCCTCGGGATCGATGGTGTAGTCGCGCGCTTTGATCATGGCGACGCAAATATCCGTCAATTCGGAGTCGGTGTAATCGTAGAACTCATAGCGCACAGGGAATCTGCGGGAGAGGCCCGGATTTCTCCTGAGGAGTTCGGCAATGCCGTTTGGATAGCCCGTCATAATGACGATCGTTCCCGTATCGTTGTCTTTTTCGTTGCCGAGGCAGGAATTGAGCATGTCGATGGCGCTGCGATGGAAGGTTGTCGAGTCCGTCTGAGCCAAAGCATCGGCCTCGTCAATCACGATCAAGCCGCCCCTGCCCGCCTCGAACAGATCGCGAATTTTCTTTTCCGTAAAGCCGATATGGTCGCCGATGAGCTCGCCGCCGCTGCAGAAAACGACCTGTTTGTTGGGAAGCACATCTCCAGCTGCCATGATCTCGCCCATATAGCGCGCCACGGTGGTCTTTCCGACGCCCGGCGAACCGATGAAGATCATGTTCTTGAAGCTTGGTTTCGATTTCTGGCTGCAAACCTTTTCGCGAACCTTGTTGTAAACCATGCGAGTGAGCATGGTCTTTGCTTTTTTCTTGACGTTTTTCAAACCGATCATCGTGTCGAGCTTCTCGTTCGACGTATCGAGGTCTGCGTCGCTATAATCGAAAATCTCGAACTCGGCAGCCTTTTTAGGAGTTTCGGCAGCCTGAACGAACAAGGTCGGCTGTTTGGCCCCATAGTCAAGCGCGTCTTCGTAGGCGCTGAGATCGTTGAAAGGCGTATCGCCTGCAAAATGCTCGACAAGGCATTTGATCCCGAAAACCTGACCTTCGAGCCATGAGTGGAAGGTTTCCTTTCCAAAGGCGTCGACGGAATCCTTGATCCAAAGCGGGTACGAAGCCCCCTCTTCGGAATAAAGAGCTTCCTCGTCGATGGCCTGAACGGTATCGCGCAACTTCATGAACGCCTGACCGACAGCAATCTGGGTCAGAATGTTTTCGTTGACGTTGAAGCGAAGATCTTCGTTTTCCGTCAGATTGAAGCCTTTTTCAAAAAAGGCCAGCAGCGACGAACAAACGACAAAGTCGAACAGATCCTGATTTTCCGTATCGACGAGGTAGGCGGCCCGAAGCGCAGGCCCGGCCGTTCCGTCGGGGAACTTGAAGGATTCAAGCGCCGAGTCGAGAGCGGTGCGATAAACGTGCGCCAGAAC
>JAQUUS010000104.1 GCA_028693775.1 Alphaproteobacteria bacterium
CACGTCCCTGATCCGGTAGAAAGAGTGCGAGCGCACGACCCATTGGGGATCCTCCCCTGCGAGCGGCACAAGCGCATCGAGTATTTTCTGGGCCGCCGGCTCTCCGCAATAGGGAACGATGCAATAAACTATCGACACGGCCCTGTTGCGCACGGATGAATCGGGACTCTTGACCAGTTCCGTCACAACGTCCGCAAGCCGCTCGTTTGCAAGATCCGGCCGCGCGGCGAAGAACTCAGAGGCCGCGTTCGACAATTTCCAGTGTGCCCCTTCGTCCGGGACCGACACGAGCTTCCTGACGAACTCTTCGGCATCGACCTCTCCCACAAGGCAACGATATCGCCGAGCCACGCCCTCGAATTTCGCGCGTTCGGGCGTGTTGTATTTCGAGTTGCCCATGAAAGGATCCCAGCCGTCGCCGATCATGGCGTCCGTCAATGCGCCGAGAAGGCCGGGAATCGCGGCATCCGGATTGAGCGCGACAATCTCGTCGACCACGGATTCGATATCCTCCGAATAGGCAAGATCGTCTTTTTTGAAATCCACGAGCAGCAAATCCGAAACAAGCGCCGATGTCGCCGAGCCGGGATCGATCCCCGCACACGCCTTGATCGCGCTCAAGGCTTCATTGATGACATCCCAGTTTATTTCGTTCGAGACGATAAAGCCAAGATCCTCGATCATATGAGGCTTGTAGAGATCGGGACGTTCGCAAACGGCCATGCGCGCCGCATTCAGCGAATTGACCGAAATTCTAACGGAATCCTTGTTGCTGTCGTCGACGGGATCGCGAAGAGTGCCGCCGAACATCCTTTTCGCCTCGTCGAACAAGGCGCTCGTCTGCTCCTTGCTTGCCAAAAGGCTGTCCACATTCGAGCGGCCCGCCTTCAAAAAGGCATCGACGGTTTCCGCCGTGATGTTCTCACGCAGGCCCGAGATCACAAAACCGAGCGCCTCGACGGCCGCAGAACCCGCACCGGGCTCTTTCGTAATGACCTTGGTCATATCCGCCACAAAGCTTCCGGACGGAATGGCCCCGTTGCGAACAAGCAAAAGAAGATTGTAAGACGCAGCCACCATTTCGCTCCCGCCATGGCCTTCGCCGCCAAGAGACGCGCGCAAAACCGCGTCGAAAACGCGGGGCGTCGAGAGTTCCGGATTGGCGTACAGCACATCCCACACTTCCATTTGGGCATGTGCGCGCATGCTATCCTTGTTGATGGCATCGAAAATATCCTCCGGCTTGTCCTTGCCGTCTTCCGCAAGGTCCAGAATCGCGAAAATCATATCCTCGGTCGCGAACGCCTGATTCCTGACGGCGACGGCCTTCAACAGATTCATGCGCGCTTCGCACAAATACCGCTCGTTTGCATAACCGGCGGGCCTGCGTGACATTTCTTTGACAAAGGCGGCATCGACAAGAACGGGATGTTGTTCGACAAGGACCTTGGCGATCTTGAGGCCCTCCAGGCTTGTCTCTCCGTCTTTGCTGCGGATATCGGCGCACGACTTTTGGAACAAGGCGCGGACGCTTTCGAAATTGGCCAATCCGGCCTCATAAACCGCATATTTGGCTATGCCGAGGCCGTACATCGCCTGCTTCGCCAACTCGGAAAGAACGTCGGGCGTGACATAGCCGGGCTGTCTTTTGAAAATCGAGCAAATGGCCTGATAGTTCTGGTCATAACGCACAAGCAGTTCGGGAGAAAGATAGTAATGCTTGCCGGAAACGGCCTCCAGCGCCGAAGTAAGGCATTCCTTGAGCGTCCCGCTCTTGAATATCGACTTTTCAGTGTCGAAAAGCTCGCCGATGGCGGCAGCCAAGGCGTCGTCCGACGAAAACGTCCCCACACCGATTGCCGCCAGCAGAACCCGCCGCCCGAACGCAACGGGCCAGTCTTTGGAAAGAGCCCGCCACTCCTGCATATCGCCGCTGCAAATGGCCTCGAACGCCTTTTGGCGTCCCGCAAGGACGGGCTTTTCGGCTGCCTCGATAATCTGGCGGGGATCCGGAGCGTTGCCGATCCCGGATCCAACCATGGCGGCATGAAACAGGCGCATAAGGCCAAGCTTTTGATCCCGAACGTCGAAGCTCCTGCGAATTTTGCTCTCAAGCGCCCGGATTTCCGGGGTGAGATCCTGATTGAATTCGCCGCGCTCGCCGCGCGCCAGCATGTTTTTCTTGTTCGAGAGTTCGTCCATCCATTCCTCGACCGCGTTTTCCTGATACGCGATCATGGCCTCGTCGACGGTAAGGGCCGACCAGTCGACGCGGAGCGTTTGCGTGGAGACCTGCCCGTCGGCATAGAGCCGGTTGTCCATGCGGAACACGCCCGATTTCCCGGCGTGGACAGGCGCGACAAACGCGGCCATGGTTTGGGTGAGCCTGCGGCAGGTGTTCAGGCTTCCGCTGTCTTCGCCGCCGTATATCTTGTTGGACGGAACGAGGATCGTCTCGCCCCTTTCGTTCCGAAACGGCTTGAGCAGCATGCGCATCAGCGGATAGCGCGCCGCAGAATCGCCCTTGAACACAACGTAGACGGCCAGCGTCCCGGCTTCGATATCCTTGGCGACAAAGAGGAAATTGCACCCGTCCTTGGCCATGCACGACAGCCACCGCTGGCCCGTGGATTCTTCGGCGATTTTTTGCGGATCGCGCGTAACGACGATCTGGAGTTTCCCGGCATTGAGCAGTCCGTCGGCCGGAAGCGCCTCGCGCCCGGCGATGCTTCTGAGCGAAGCCCTGCGGCTTGCCAGATCCAAAGCCGCACCGTTGCCCGCTCTCTCGCTCAGCTTGATGCGGCTGGTTTCGCGATCGAAAATATCGAGCAGTTCCCATTCATAGAGATCCTGAAGGTATCTGCCGAACCTCGGCCCCGCGCCCCAATCGTCCGCCTCGCCCTGTTTGCGAATTTGAAGTCTCGATAGATCCTGAGGATTCTGCCGGATCAAATGCCTGGCGATCTGCCGCGTCACCTTGGGCATCGCGGCAAGCTCGGCAGCAACGCTCCTGCCCGCTCGCTCCGTCTCGACAAGGCGAATGGCCCGCTCGTTATGGGCGTCGATAAAGCTCTGGATCTTGTTGACGCCAAGCTCGGTCTCTTCGGCAAAATCGATAACAAGGTCGTCTTCGCCTTCCGGGAAAAGCGTATCCCAGCGATCTCCGGGTTTTCGCTCCGCCGCAGCCCGGGCGAACGCCTCGCGGTCTCTTTCGTTAAAGGAAATCTTCCCCCGGTTGCCGCGCCCTTCCTTGTCGGGAATTTTTTGGGCGGCAATGGCCAGTTCGTCGGCGTTCTTGCCCCTCATTTGCGAGGGCAAGCCCGCAAGCGGCGCACTCTTTGCAATCGCCGTTTCGATAAACGCCGCGCGCGCTTCGAGGATTTCTTTCGAGACAGACACCTTGTCGGTCGCCGCCGTCTCGGCGAGAATCTCGTCGATCAACGACTTGTAGTTGTCGCGATTGATTTTTACATACAAGGCAAATGAGTTTTCGGCCATGGTCAATCTCCCGCCGACGGCAACGTCAAGCCGCCTGCTTTGGAGGCCGGATCGGGCCTCGAGGAACGATCTTCTTCTTCGTCGCGCATGAAATGCGGATAGTCGAGCTCCAACGAAACGGCGGTATCGCGGGCTTCCTTCTTTACGCCTTCGTAGATGCCGGGTTTCTTGTCGAACGCCAACAGATCGTTCAGAAGGCCCTGAGAGATCCATCGAGGATATATGCAGCAAAGGCTGCGGACGCCTCTCAAAACAGTGAACTGGGCTTTGAAATTTGGATCCGACAAAGCCGCTCCCAACATCGATCTCAGCACGGCCGTGCTGCCGAGTTCAGACGAAACCTTGATAAACTTGGCGACGCAGGAATAGGCGCTCTGGCGCACTTCGGCGTTTTCGGCGGAGACGGCAAGGCTCATCACGCCTGCAAACCTGTTCTTCGTCGCCACGTCCGGGCTGGCAAGGACGCTCTGCTCCAGAACCCGGAGAAGCCCGGTGGCAACCAGGGGAGATTCGGACAGCGTCGCCTCGCGCACAAAGCTGCCGGCAAGCTCTTCGGTCATCTCATCTGGACGGCAGGTAAAAAATTTCATCCCGATCTTGATGGCTTTTTCAAAAACGAAGCCATCGCCGCTATTTGTCCTGATCTCTTCCAAAACCCCTTCGCGCACGACATCGCAAGTCGCCTTGTCCGCAACGGGAAGGATTTTCTCCAAAACCACGCTCGCCTCGTTTTCCCTGAGGGAGCAATGCAAGACAACGTTGTCGCGGAAAAACTCCGGGAAATCCCATGTGTATTTTCCGCTTTCGGACAGCGCGACCCCAAGAATGGCTTTGGCACTGTCGGCCGACATATAGCTTCGGTCGATCTCCAGCATCGCCATCATCACGTTCTGCGCGTTCCGGCGGACAAACAGCTCCATATCCCCGACGGCCATGATCGAAACCGGCTCGAACAGATCCTTCGAAGCGAGATCCGGCCTGTGCTTGAAAAGCGTTTCAAGCGCCTTCATTGCGGAACCGCGCGTGAGGCTGTTTTCGGTTCTGCAGGCAACGGCCATAAGATCGCGGGCGAGCGCCTCATCCGCCAAATCGGCACGGAAATCGAGAACTTTCCTCAACGCCTTGACGGAATCTTCGTTGATCGAATAGTTCGCATAAACGTTGTCGCTTATTTTGGTCCTCGCGCCTTCCATAAGAACGTCAAACACGTCCTTCGTCACAAGCTCCGGCGCTTTTGCGAGCACATAGTTCAACGATTCTTCCGCCCCGTCGCGCCAGCCCTGCTCGACCGACGATGCAATCGTGCGGGCCAGGAAGAGCAAAGGTTCTCCGCGCACAAACTCTGGATTCGCAGCAATCGTTTTCGAAAGGGTGCGAAGCGCAAAATACATCGTATCGCCGCCGGTTTTGCATTCGGCATAGATGAGGTCGAAACCTTCCCTCGTGACGAGGGAAGGACATTGCGTGTATACGGTTTCCAGAGCGCGCAACGCCGCATTGCCGCGTTTGGGATCCCCGATCTTGGACAACGCCGTGTCGATGTCGAGGTCTTTCCCGAAAGCGAAAGGTTCCGACAATATCAAGCTCAGCGCCGAAAGAGCGCCATCGCGCGCGTACCTGTCATCGGAGAAAATGCTGCCTGTGAACATTTCCCGGACGAACCCGCCGTCGACAAGGCCGGGCCATGCCTCGACAATTTTTCTGATGCAATCGTACTTTCTCGCAATGCGGTCACTGCTCGTCTCCGGATACTCTCTCGCGAAGGACAGCGCAAACGGCATCAGATCTTCCCGTTTTTCGATCAAGTCCAACAACACCGGGGCCATGGCCTGCACAACATTCCTGTCTTCGGAGCCGAACCGCGCGGCCATAGCCCTTGAGATAAACGAGGAGTCGACAATCTGCGGAGATCCGTGATTTGCAACGTCGCCCAAAAAATAAACCCCATGGATCGCCGTCACGTCCCGCCCCTCGATAATGGACGCAAAGACCTCGTCGATCAGGCTCTTCGAAATCAGGTCGGGACGTTCCGTTGCAACCGTCCGCAAGGCATTCATCGCTACGATGCCTGTTTTATCGCCCGCATGAGCCTCTTCCAAAAGCCGCAAAACGATCCCGGCTTCGGCCAGGTCCGGGCACGCGCCCATGGCCGCGCCGATGCATCCGATGGTTTCCTTGAGCGCGTCACCATGCTGCTTGTCGAGATCTGTCCTGAGTTCCTCGAAAAAGGCCCGCATGGCCTCGGGAGCTTTTTGCCCGGCCTGTCCAAGGATGTGCCTTGCAAGCGGCGACGTGAACCGAAAGGCCTCCTGCCCGATTTCAAACAAAAATTTGCTGTTTATTTCGCCGGGCGCATTCTCGACGATGCAGCCCATGGCCGAAAGATATTGGGCGTCCGCTTTGAAACGAAGCGACGAAGCGAGCGCATCGATGCATTCGGCAAACGTCTCGCCCTGAAAGTCATCGGCCCACAATTCGGTATACGCCCTGAGCTGCGGCAAGAATTTCTCGCCCTTGGCCTCGCTTGTCATGAGGGCCGCCAGCGTCATGAGTTGGCGGGTTCTCGTGTCCATGCC
>JAQUUS010000105.1 GCA_028693775.1 Alphaproteobacteria bacterium
CCTACCATCTGCAAAGCGCCTTTGACGCCTTTCATGACGGCTTCCACAAATGGGGCGTATGGATCATCCTCGCCAAGGGGCTGACGCCGATTCCCTTCAAGCTCGTGACGATCGCGAGCGGGATCGCGCGGCTGAATCTCGTTGCGTTTGTGCTCGCGGCTGCTGCCACGCGCGCGCTGAGATTCTTCCTGATCGCATTTTTGGTGCATCGATTCGGTGAGCCGATCAAAACCTTTGTCGAAAAATACCTGACATGGGTGGCGCTCGGCGTGCTGGCCGCGATTATTTTAGGCTTTTGGGCCGTCCTTGGATAAGGTGGCGCGTTTCGGCGGTTTCCTGCACCGGCACGAGGGCAGAGGGCCCTGAGGCTTGGCCGCAGGAGCGATGTCGGTTTCTTTTACAAATACAGCTTTCCTATAAGTCCTGACCTCAACGCCGAAATCGAAGGCGGGCACATAAGAGGCCGCTTCGTCGCCGAAGTCGTTCCTTTCGACGCGGCAGGCTTGCCCGCGCTGGCTGCAAGGGATCTCGAATTTCCGGTATCCCGTAATCGACTTCGGGCGCATATCGGTGTCGAGCGCATTTGCGCCGCAAACGAGATTGTCGATCTGTTTTTGAGAAAAAGGCTTCAGAATGTCCGCCGAAACGTCCATCTCAAAGCTGTCCCTGACAAACCAGACAATCGAGCGTTCGTCTGCGCACCCCAAAAAAGTCTCGTCCGAATTTTTGTCGTAATCGCCGCCTTTTTTGGCCCAGCCGGGCTTGTCCTTCGAAACGCGGCTAACGGCATAGACCGCGCCGGTATCGACGTTGCAAGCGACGTTTTTTCTGTTGAGACAGGTCGGCCAGTCGCAAAAAAGATAGACCCGGTTCGGCGGTGTGTCCAAAGAGGCCGCAGGAGCTTCCGGGTTTTGTCCTGGCTCAAGGATTTCGCGTTCTGCGGCGTCCCGAAGGGCCAAGCCCCCGAATGTCCGGGCGGTTTCTCTTTTTTTGCTCGGAATCCCCATAAGGCAACTCCATGACGGCAAAATCGTACGAGTTTATCAGGCGGAAACGCGAGCCAGCGTCGGCAGGACGATAAAGTCTTCGCGGTTTCTCTGGAAAGCCATCTTTTCGGTGGAGCCTTCCTGATATCTGCCGATCAAACCCTCGCGCTGAGTGAGTGAAACGATGGCAGAAAAATCGTCCATCGGATCCACATCGTCAGCCATGATCTGCGGTTCGAAATCGAAGCCGAAGGAAGGTCGCTGGAAAATGAAACGGGGCAGGCCGTCGTCCGGATCGTAAGCAGCCGAAACGATGCCGAAGCCGTGCTTGCGCAGGAAGGTATCCCAGCTGCGCTTGTTGCCGACGGAGATCTGTGTGAACATGTGATCGGTGATGCGAACCATGGGCAGATCGACGGCAAAGGAGACGAGCTGATTGGACAAATCGTTTCCGCGCCAGACCGGATTGGAGGCCATGCTCTTGAAGACCATAACGCTGTCGCTGAGCGAAGCGTGATGGAAAGGAACTTCGTTGTGCGTGATAATCTGCTTGGCGATAGCTTCGCGCAAAGGCATGGGGCCCATGAGGGCGAGCTGTGCGATGAGCTGGCCTTCGGCGCGAATGCCGATCATCAAACCGGTGACGCGGTTAAGCAGGTTGGCGAAGTAATCCGAGCCCTGCGGCAAGATGAATCTTTTCTTGTCGTCAGGCAAAGCCGCGCGTGTCGCTTCATGGAGCGCCATGACATCGGGTAAAGCGTTGCCGCCGAGGACATCGATTCTTCCGACGCCGCCGGTTTTAGGGAGGATGTATTCTTTCATTTTGCGGTGGTTATCCCTTTCAAGGTCAAGGACAATCTAGAGCGGAACGGTGAAACTAAAAATGGAAATAATTGTCTTTAACCAAGAAAAATCCCTTTGACTTTTGGGATTATATCAAAAAATGAACTGAAGGATATAAAAAAGTTCACATTCTGAATTCGTCGCCGAGGTAGACCCTGCGGACGTCGGCGTTCTCAATAATCTCGCCGGGGGTACCCTGCATAAGAACGCGGCCGTCATGAATGATATAGGCGCGATCGACGATTTCGAGGGTGGCGCGAACGTTGTGATCGGTAATCAGAACGCCGATCCCCCTGTCGCGGAGATGAATGACCAGATCCCTGATATCGCCCAGAGCGATGGGGTCGATTCCGGCAAAAGGCTCGTCCAGAAGGACAAAATGGGGCTGGGCGGCCAGCGCGCGAGCGATTTCGAGGCGTCTGCGTTCGCCGCCGGAGAGGGCGACGGAGGGGGCCTGCCTGAGATGGGTGATACCGAACTCGGCAAGAAGCTCGTTCAGCATGCCTTCGCGAAGGCCGTAATCGGGCTCGATGATCTCAAGCACGGCGCGGATATTGTCTTCGACGGTGAGTCCGCGAAAAATGGAGGATTCCTGAGGCAGATAACCGAGCCCGAGCCGCGCGCGGCGGAACATGGGAAAATCGGTAATGTTCAGCCCATCGAGATAAATGCGTCCCGTATCTGGCCTCACAAGCCCCGTCACAAGATAAAAGCAGGTGGTTTTCCCGGCGCCGTTCGGCCCCAAAAGGCCAACGACCTCGCCGCGCCGAAGCGAAAAGCTGACGTCATGAACGACAGGGCGGCGATTGTAGCGTTTGCCCAAATGCCCGACTTCGAGCCCGCGGTCGCGTCCGATTCTGTGCGCGTGCTTTTGGCCGGGCTTTGACATGGGAATGATTTTTCCGGTCGAATGGGTCACGAGGCTCCTCCAGCGGGCTTCTTTTTCGCCGAGGCCTTCTTGGGCTTGGACGGCAGCAGGGCGCGCACGCGGCCCGAGCCTTCGTTCAGCAAACGGCTGCGGTTGGCCGCAAAATCGGCCTCGCCGACATCGCCGGTCAATTGAGTGCCGTCCGGGCGGGTGATCGAAACGTGTCCTGTAACAATGGCGATATCGCGGGCGGCGTCATAAACGCCCTTGTCGCCGCGAACGACATCCGATTTTGTGATGACAGTCACGTTGCCCAAAGCGGTCATTTTGTGGAGCTGCTCGTTTCCGCTGGGCTGGTTGCGGAACTCGGCGGTCAAAACGTCGGCCTTGATGTGGCGATTTTCGCTGACGGCTTCGGCGCGGCCCCGCGCGACGGCTGTTTTCGACTCTTCCCAATATTCAAGGCTGTCGCGAGCGGTCACAACGTGCTTGCCGCTTTCATAGCGGAGATTGTCGCCTTTGGCGACGATGACATGATTGTCGAGATCGTCGACGGCGCGGTCGGCTGTGATGCGCGCATCGCCCCTTGTGACAAGAACGTTGCCTTCGGCGGTCATGCGGTCGATGTCTCCCGATGCAGCCGAGTTTTTATCCTTTGATACTTTTTTGCCTGAGGCGTCGCGTTTATGCGCGGTCAAAAGATCGGCGGTCACGGTAAGGGTGCCGCGGATAGCCTTCGCGTTTCCCCGTGCGACATAAATGCCCTGATCCTCATACCATTCGAGCGAGTCGTCGGCGGTGACTTCGATCTGGCTGGAAGGCTTGGAAGCAGTCACAGCAAAAGCCTCGGACGGCGCAAGGCTGCCAAGCGCAACAAAGACGGCTATGATCCAAACGCTTGAGCGCATGCAAAAACCCGTGTGCAGAAGACGTTTTATCCTCAAAAACCTTGCATTAAGGTAAACACGGTCTATCAGATGCCGGGTTTTCCTGTAAACAGAGATCGAGCGTCACTCTTTCGAGGGGCTCGTTTCCAGAACGGCCTTTGCCGGGCCGTCGACAACGAAGGTATGGCCCGAATCCATAAAGCGAAAGCCTTTTCCGCGGATTGTGCCAAAATTTCCTTGAATCAGAACGTTTTTACTTCCCCATGCGTCGCTGGTGTTGAGGTCGATCTGAGCTTCGTCGGTTCTGAACTGATAGCCTTTATTGTGGAAAATCTGAACGTTGCCGCCGAGCCAGAGTTTCTTGGCGGTTTCGTCGTAGCGTCCGTAATCGGCCTTGCTGTCGATCCAGGCGCCGCTTTGCAAGGCGATTTCGCCCTCCGGCTTGGTGAGGTCGTAAATGCCCGTAAGGGTTGAAGGTTTTGTGGCCTGAGCTGCCCTGAGGGTATAGGGCTGATTTTTTTCGTCGACGCCGGAATAATGAAGGTTGTCGATCACGAGATCCGGAATGTTCTTGGCGATATCCGGAACGGAGAAGCTTGGCCTGAGGGAAGGCGACACAAATAAAAGGATAACGATTCCAACGGCCAGAATCGGAAGCCAAATCTTCAGTTTTGAGACGAACGCATCCATGCGTCCCTTGCGGGCGCGAACGATGCGCCGCGTCAGGCGCGGGCGAATAAAATCCAGACGGCCGTGAGGACGGTCGTTCTCTGAAGGGTGCGTCATGCCGCTATGCTACTGCAAACAGGAAACAAAGGCACCAGATTAATCGGCTCTGCGAACGGGCTTGTGGGAGAAGATATCGACATCGTGCCAGCCCGCGACATCGAGCTCGGCGCGGACGGGCAGGGCGGCCATGACCTTGCGTGCGAGCTCGGAGCGATTTTCCCTCGCGAGGCGGGAGTCGAGAACGGCCTTGATCTTGTGGAGATAAAGAACGTCCGAAGCGGCATAGGAGAGCTGTTCCTGCGAAAGAGTGGACGTCCCCCAGTCGGAAGTCTGCTGTTCCTTGGAAAGCTCGGTGCCGATCAGGTCGCGCGCCAGCTCCTTGAGGCTGTGGCGGTCCGAGAAAGTCCGCGTCAGGACGGACGCAATCTTGGTGCAGTAAACGGGTTGAGGCATGACGCCCAGATGGTGGAAAAGCGTCGCAAGGTCCGCGCGGGCGAAATGGAACAATTTCACGACCTTGGGGTCCGTCAGCAGCTTCTTGAGGTTCGGCGCGTCGTATTGCCCTGCGGGGAACTGAACCAAATGAGCGTTGCCGTCTCCGGCGGAGAGTTGAACGAGGCAAAGCCTGTCGCGTTCCCAGCGGAGTCCCATGGATTCCGTATCGATAGCGACGCAATCGCCAAAGGATATATTTGAGGGGAGGTCCCCGACATGCAACGTGATGGTCATGGATCGTGCTTTTGTTTGAGAAAAATGTTAAGCAAGGCGAGATACGTTTCCCGTCGTGCATATCCCGTTGATAACATGCCTTTGAGTCAAGATCAAAAGTCTCGTCGCAGGAGGCGCTTGACGTACATGGGTAAGAATGACCCGGCAAAAATTGCCTACAGAGAAACGAGGTGGGAATTTTTTGCCTCCTTATGCTTAATGCGGTTTTCAGGATAATCAGGGCATTAGCCAAAGAATCAAAAATGGCACGCTTCTGGCAGAAAGCGATTGGCTGCCATGTTGTCTTTACATGGCATTCAAAACCGGCGGAAGGATTCCGCTTATAACCCCTGAAAGGAGTTCCACTATGGCTATTGGTGATATTACCCTGAGCGGCGCCGCCCAGGCGAACCTGACAGCTCTGCAAAACACGGCAACGCTGTTGGCCCAAACCCAGAAGCATTTGTCCACGGGCAAGGTCGTTAACTCGGCCTCCGATAACGCGACAAAGTACTTCGCATCGCAAGGCTTCCTCAACACGGCGAACAACCTCGACACCGTCAAGAGTAACCTTTCGACATCGCTGGAAGCGGTGAACTCGTTCAACAACTCGATTTCCAGCGTTACGGAAGTCATCAACCAGCTGCAAGGTCTCTGCACACAGGCTTTGTCGACGTCTGATACAACGACGCGTACCAGCCTTTCGGAGCAGTATACAGCGCTTTGCTCGCAGCTTGACGAGATGGTGGCGGACTCGGCCTTCAACGGTACCAACCTGTTGAACGACGCGGCTGAAACCAACTACATGCGCGTCTATTTTAACGCCGACAACACGACCTACGTCGACATTCAAGGCGTTGATCTGACATCTGCGACGTTGATCGGTTCTGCTTCGGCTACGAACTCGTGGGGCAGCACGGCTGACATTCAGACCGACCAGGCAAACCTGCTGACGGCCTTGGCGTCCCTGACAGCAAACGCATCAAGTTTCGGTGGTAACGCGACTCTGATTCAAACCAGGCAAACGTTTACCGACAACATGATCTCA
>JAQUUS010000106.1 GCA_028693775.1 Alphaproteobacteria bacterium
CCCTCGAGGTTATAAGGAGCCAGAGCTTCTTTCAAGCCCGCATGCTCTTCGACCAGCCGGGAAAGATCGTAGGCGCTGTCCGTCGCATCCATGATCTGAAGCGTGCCGAAATGAACTTGCCAGCGGCTGCCGTCGGGATCGAGGACGACCAGCAGGTTGTAGCTGTAGTGGTCGAAGTACGTTTCTTTTTCGCGATAGGCCGTGCACCAGCGGGGCGAGCCGAACGCGCGGCTTCCATCCTCGCTCAAAAGCTGGATGACCTGCGTTCCGTTGTCGAGACTGGCGACGAGCTTTGCGCCCTCTTTGCGCACAAAGATCTGGCCGTCGGGATTCGCAACCGTTCGTTCGGTCGCCACCCAGCCCTCCGGCAAAAGATCTTCGAGTTCCTTCGGCGTTTCGGTTTTCAGATAGGCCGCATAGGCTGCTGTCCTCTCCTCCGGCAACAATGGATATTTGGGGAGATACGGCTCGATTTCCGTGTGAAAATCGTTCAACGTCGCAAAACGGGAAAGCGACGCCTTCGGGACTTTTTTCTGCTTCTTCTCCTCCGGCGTTTTCTTCGCTTCGTCCTTGTCCTTCACATGGAAAAACGCCTTGTGGAACGCATATAAATCGTCGGCGAGTTTTTCCGCATCTTCGGGAAAACGGTAGGCGAACTCGCCCTGCTCGTGCGTCTTGCGCAGCCCCTCCTGCTCCGCCATTTGCTTCATGACGAGGTCTATCAGGACCGGGCGGTATTTGTTCAGATCGGCGCGAATTTTCGGCTTCATGCGGCGGCCTGCAGGCGCCACGTTTTTCGGCGACAAGAGGGTTTCGAAATAGCCATCGATGAATTCGAGGCGCGCCATCGCGCCCGCACCCTCGGCTGGCGCGCCGGAGGGAAAGTCATGCAAGGCTCCGTCGCTGCCGAGATAAGACTTGGCTTCCCACGCCGACCAGGCACCGCCGGTAAGCGACTTCGCGCAGATGTTTCTCGACGCCTGGGTAAATTGAGAATTCAAATCAGACATTTTAAAATCGTCCCGAAAAAAACGCCGAAATTATATCACAGGAACAACTTGGTCTTTACTTTCGGGAATGGTTAATCCTTCGCAAAACGCGAAAAAACGCCTAGAACCCGGCGGAAGGACGAAGAACAGGAACGGCTTTAACCGGCTTTTCGGGCCGCTCGCCGCCCATTGCAGCGGAAGGATGCTCGATGCGGTACCGGCGGATGGCCTCGGAAACGGCCGGGACCCCGCAGGCCTCGGCCAGTTCATCGATCGATCTCCCGTCTTTCGTCTTGAGGGAGAGATCGAGACCGGGGTGCTTGAGGATTTCGAGCGCAATGTCGGCATAGTCTTTTGCAAACAACGGCGGATAGAGGTTTATATAGTCGAGCGCCAGCGCTAACGGAAAAGCCCCGTCCTCGCCATTCACTGCTTTTTTCGAACAGTATGGAATGAGCTTTCGCACAGCGTTTTTGCGTCGCTTGATGACCGCCAGCATCAACGCCGTTCTGCGGTTATAATCGGGTTCCTCCAGAAGCGACGGCGCGCATACAGGCAAAAGCAACTCCAGAACGTCCGCGTTTATATTATTTTCCGAAGATACCGCCGTTATTATCATGTTATTCTTCCCTGAGCCGTTCCAGACAGACTCGGGACAAGAACGGATGGCTTCCCGGACAATCTCCACATATCCTTTGCCTACGGGCGAATAAAGTATATTCAAGCCTTCCTTATTGACGTGCTTTATGACTTCTTCCGGACAATGAGGAAGGACCTTCTTGAAAACAGCGGTGTTTCCGGACCAGCCGGACAAAAACAATCCGTTCGAACCGTTTTCATCCACGGAAGCCACATCGGCGCCTTTTTGCAGCGTTTTATCAACCAACTGCTCATATCCCCGCGCGGCAGCACGACGGAAAATTTCATCGAGCCGCCCGGGATGCTTCTCGATGAAGTCCTCGCAGCTTGCAGGGGTGTCAAACGCATGTTTCAAGGCCGTATGGCATTCGGCCCTTTCCTCGCCGCTGAAGAAACGGAAATCGATGGATAACACATCGTCAACCATTTGGGCTGCCGTGAGCGTGTCGAGTCGATCTTCGCTCCAAAAACCGTAGTAGGATAAATTCTCTCTATCCTCTTCCGAAAATTCAAAATCTGAAAGACCGGCCGCGATCTTTTTTGCGAGATCCAACGATGCGTATTCCGAAACGTTCAAAAAAGTATTGACCTTGTCGGAGGCCGCCATCTTGAGCACGGCGTCTTGCACGGACGGATCGCTCCATGCGTCTTCGAAAAGCTCTTCGTTCTCGAATAGCGTTCTTCCGTTGAGGTAATAGGGAGCGAGCGTTTCTTTCAAACCCTCGCGCTCTTCGACCAACGTGGCGAGGGGATAAGAAGAATCCGTGGCATCCTTGATTTGCAGCGTGCTGAAATGAACTTGCCAGCGGCTGCCGTCGGGATCGAGAACGACCAGAAGGTTATCGCTGTAATCGTCGAAGTACGTTTCTCTTCCGCGGTAAGCCGTGCACCAGCGGGGCGAACCGAACGCGAGGCTTCCCTCCTCGCTCAAAATCTGGATAACCTGCGTTCCGTTATTGAGACTGGCGATAAGCTTCGCGCCGTCTTTGCGCTTGAGAACCCGGCCATTGGGATCGGTAACGGTCTTTTCGGTCGCGACCCAGCCTTGCGGCAAAAGATTTTCGAGCTCTTCGGGCGTTTCCGTTTGCAGGCAGGAGGCGTAGGCTGCCGTCCTCTCCTCGGGCGACAACGGATATTTGGGGAGATACGGCTCGATCTCCTTGTGGAAATCGTTCAACGTCGCAAAACGGGAGAGCGTCGCCTTCTGGGCTTTTTTCCGCTTCTTCTCTTCCGGCGTTTTCTTCTCTTCGTTTTTGTCCTTCACATGAAAAAACGCTTTGTGGAACGCATATAAATCGTCGGCGATCTTCGCCGCGTCTTCGGGAAGGCGGTAGACAAACTCGCCTTGCCGGCCTTTCTTGCGCAGCGCCTCCTGCTCCGCCATTTGCTTCAGGACAAGGTCTATCAGGACCGGACGGTATTTGTTCAGGTCGGCGCGGACTCTCGGCTTCATGCCCCGGCCTTCCGGCGCCATGTTTTTCGGCGACAGGAAGGGTTCGAAATAGCCGTCGATGAATTCGAGACGCGCCATCGCGCCCGCGCCCTCGGCTGGCGCGCCGGAGGGAAAAACATGCAAGGCTCCGTCGCTGCCGAGATAAGACTTGGCTTCCCACGCCGACCAGGCACCGCCGGTAAGCGACTTCGCGCAGATGTTTCTCGACGCCCGGGTAAATTGAGAATTCAAATCAGACATTTTAAAATCGTCCCGAAAAAAACGGCGGATTATATCATAAAGACCGTCTTGTCTTTACTTTCAGAAATAGTTAAGCCCAAAGCTGCCGAAGCGGAATTTAACGTTTGAAATCACGGTATTGTGCAGGGCCGCCGGGGCTGTTATCTTGCGCCGCATCTTTTTGTCAGGTTCATTCTCATGGGGATTTGCATGTCCGATTTCGCCACGCTCGATCAACTTTCCCTGAAAAACAAGACCGTTCTTTTGCGCGCAGACCTCAACGTTCCGATGAAAAACGGCGTTGTGACCGATACGACCCGCCTCGAACGCCTCTTGCCCACGCTCAGGGAATTGGCGCGCGCCCATGCGAAAATCCTCATTCTTTCCCATCTGGGACGCCCCAAGGGCAAGCGCAACGACGAATTCACGCTCAAACCCGTGGCCGCAGCTCTGGAGACGGTTTGGGGGCACAAAGTAGCCTTTGCGGACGACTGCGTGGGCGAACATCCCAAAGCCGCCGCCGAAGCCCTGCCCCACGGCGAAATCCTCGTTCTCGAAAACACCCGCTTCCACAAGGGCGAGGAAGAAAACGACGCCGATTTTGCCGCCGAGATGGCCGAGCTTGGCGACGTTTATGTGAACGACGCCTTCTCGGTTTCGCATCGCGCGCACTCTTCGACCGAGGCCATAGCCAGACTTTTGCCTCATGCGGCAGGACGTTTGATGCAGGAAGAGCTGACCGCTTTGAACAAGGCTCTGGGCAATCCGGCACATCCCGTGGCGGCCATTGTGGGCGGATCGAAAATCTCGACCAAGCTCGACCTGCTCGAAAACCTCATTTCGAAAGTCGATTTCCTCATTCTGGGCGGCGGCATGGCGAATACCTTCCTCGCCGGACAGGGCATTAACGTCGCCAAGTCCCTCTACGAAGCTGACATGCTCGAAACCGCACGGGGTATCGCCGTTCGCGCGTTCTCGCGCCAATGCCGGATTATCCTCCCGTCCGACGCCGTCGTTGCGTCCGCGCTGATCGAAAACGCAGACGTCAAGACCGTTCCCGTTACCGCCGTCCCGGAAAACGGCATGATCCTCGACATCGGGCCGGAGTCGGTCAAGGAAATCGGCGCGGCGCTCGAAACCTGCAAAACCGTTATCTGGAACGGGCCTCTGGGCGCGTTCGAAACAAAGCCCTTCGACAAGGCCACGACGGCTGTCGCCAAGATCGTCGCGGATCTGACCCGGCAAGGGAAGCTTCTCTCGGTTGCAGGCGGCGGAGATACCGTTTCGGCGCTTGCCAACGCGGGCGTGGGCGAAAAATTTTCCTATATTTCGACGGCGGGCGGCGCGTTCCTAGAGTGGATGGAAGGCAAGACCCTTCCGGGCGTCGCTGCGCTCGCCTGAAGAACCGGGAAGTTCCGGACACACAAACCGATCGCTCTGCTCGAAGCGCAGGATGGCTTTGCTGGGACAAATGAAAGTCAACCGGGAAGAAAGGGCCTTGAGTCTTTGCGTTGCGTGCGATGTGTCCTTGGGATGAAGATCGTCTTCGAAATATTCATCCGCCGAAGAAAATGCGAAATCTGATAGAAAACGATTGCCTTCTTTTACTGAACGATCGGTCTCTATCCCGGCAATCGTTTCGAAAAATTTACCGAAAAAATATTCCCCGTATCCATAGGCTATGCGCTCCCGCGCAAGCTTGAAATAATTTTCGCTGTTTCCGAACGTATTGAACACGAAGGAGCTTGTCGTCCAGTCATCAATTTGTCCCTTGGTATAGTACTCCCACGCATGAACGCTTTCATGGCCGACGGTCTTCGCCAACGCGGGAATGGTGCTTTTTTCGATATCGTAGACTTCTATCATGTTGACGTTTCGGGTCTCGTCGAACCACCATGAAGCATTCGCCCTTTTGTTGCGCTTTTCGCAGAAGCTTACTTCAAATGGCCGATCGATCCCCAAGGCCTTGAAATGGATTTCGGCTGCGAGACGGCACGCCTTCTTCTTGAGCGCCACATCGATATCGATGTTCCGCTCGACCGTGAGCAGCTCGGCCTCCTCCGAGGCAAACATCATCCGGTTTGCCCTGATTGCAGCCTGCTTCAAAAAGTCTATCGTTTCCGGCGTATGGCGCTGGGCGATAGAATCGTAAACCAGCATCTGGTTTCCGCTCTTCTCCCGCTCTTCCTTCGAACCGCTGAAATACGGCAAATCATATCGGGAACAGCCTATGCTGATCTGTTCTTTATCGCCAAGCCCCGTCAGCGCAAACGGCTCTTTTTCGACAATCGAAAAAATCTCCTCAAGCGCCGGCCGGGGATCGTAGGCGCAAAGCGCGCGCCCGCATTCCGGAGATCTTTTCGCCAGCTTTTGCGCCGCTTGCGCATAGACCTTCCGGAGAAGAGGATGAACATGGCTCTCCTCGATCCCTTGTTTCTTTCTGTGAGAAAGAATTCCCATAACGCAGGATAAATCTAAGATTTTATCTTTCAGCGGCAACCCGGCGAACTCTTGAGCAGACATCGCCTGAAAATCCCCG
Source organism: Alphaproteobacteria bacterium (assembly GCA_028693775.1). Lineage (GTDB taxonomy): Bacteria > Pseudomonadota > Alphaproteobacteria > UBA9219 > UBA9219 > CAIXLI01. The sequence goes on from JAQUUS010000106.1 coordinate 5,840, forward strand.
ACCGTGGTCCCCGCTCTGGTCAGGTGCTTATAGGCCGCGTACTGAGGCTTTGGCATGACGGCCATCGTGCCGGACAGCGGCTCTTTTTGCTTATCTGTTTGACACGCGCTTGTCATCGCCGGGAACTGAAAATATTTTCATTAGAATAATCAGCATATTAACAAATTATCGACACTCGGAGAATGGCAGAATTAGTTTC
>JAQUUS010000107.1 GCA_028693775.1 Alphaproteobacteria bacterium
GCGCCTTTGGACCGTGACCAGCAATTTTGTGGAAGACCTTCGCATCGGTCCGGAAATCCTGAAGCAGAACGGAGATATGTATCGCCGCTTCCGCAATACGCTGCGGTATCTGCTGGGCGCGCTCAAGGACATGACGCCGGAAGAGCGCCTGCCTGTCGAGCAGATGCCGGAACTCGAACGCTGGGTTCTGCACAGGCTGCATGAAATCGACGCGAGCACGCGGCATGATTTTGAGATCTTCGATCTCGGGCATGTGGCGTCGACGCTGTTCGGATTCTGCAATACGGATTTGTCGGCCTTTTATTTCGACATCCGCAAGGACAGCCTTTATTGCGACAGCTCAGACAACCTGCGCAGACGCGCGGCGCGCACGGTTATGGAACTGGTATTCAATTACCTCGTGCGGTGGCTCGCGCCGTTCCTTTGCTTTACGGCAGAGGAAGCGTGGATCGCTCGCTTCGGCGAAGAGGATAGCGTGCATTTGCAAACGTTCATCGCGGCTCCCGCAGAATGGAAGGACGATGCGCTCGCTCAGAAATGGGCAGGCATTCGCGCTATTCGCCGCGTTGTGACCGGTGCTTTGGAACTCGCGCGCAACGACAAGAAAATCGGCTCGCCGCTTCAGGCGCATCCGACCGTTTACCTCAAGGCCGAGCATAAGAAGCTTCTCGAAGGCATTGACTTCGCTGAAATTTCGATCAGCTCGGCGTTGACCCTTGTGGAAGGAGCGGCTCCCGAAGGCGCGTTCGTTCTGCCCGATGTCGATGGAGTCGGCGTTGCGGTCGGACTCGCTCAGGGCAAGAAGTGCGAACGCTGCTGGCAGGTTTTGCCGGAAGTCGGGACGCACGGCGATTTCCCGGACCTTTGCTCCCGCTGCCGCGAGGTTGTGGGCAAGGCTTAGCCAATAAAAAACCCCTCGGCTTTCCGAGGGGTTTTTTGCATCTTTTCGACAAACATCGGGCTTGGATTTTCGGCTTCCCTTTTCTCGGGTTGAACCGGCTTGTGGGGATATTACCGACTTTTCTGACCGCCTCGCGAACGTTTTTGGTGGCGCAGGCGACGGGCTTTATTCTTTGTTAAAATTAAAGCACGCTTATCTTTTGGGAGACCATTTCCTCGGATCGAACTTGCTCGCAGGCATTTTTCGAACTTTGTTCGCGGCATCGGTTACGGGCTTTGCGGCTCGCGCCACTCTTCTGCATATGACCCTCGCATTGTAAAAGGTGCCGAAGACCGCTCCAATTCCGTTCCAGAATATCAAAGGCGCCGCAACGGCTCCAATGACGGTCCCGCCGCATATCGTTACTGCGGTAGCAGCGATGCCCGTCGCGCCATAAGCCAAAACAGGCGTTAACGTCGATGCAAAACCCACAGACGCGCCGATGTTCAGCAACAACGGATCGAAATAGTCTTTTATGGTCAAGTCGTCTCCTTTATACGACGGATCGTCGCGCTTGCTGGCTTTTTCAACATAAATCAAGCCCGGAAACAAAGTGCGATAGGCTATATCGGATATGATGTCTTCGACCAATCTTTTGTCTGCGTTCGTCTCCGTCAGGACTTTTTCCGAACCCGTTTGCATTAGATGCGTTTCTCGCATGTTGTCCTCGCTCAAATTCTCGTCGTTATTATTTTCGTGGTTCCCATTTGCGGGGATTGAGACAACTGACCGGTTTGTCGCCTATGGGCCTCACCGCTTTGGCCGCTCTCACGCACAACGCCTTTGCGTCCAGAAATGCGCCGCCGATAACTCCCACCGCGTTCCAGGCAACTATCGGCCCGCCCAAAGCTCCGACAGCCCCGCCAAGCATCAACCCGCCCAGATAGACCAGGGGCGAAGCAGGCGCCAAAACGCTGGTTAACACAAAAGATCCGATCCCGCCCCCCGAAACAAGCAATACCGGACTGTCCATCAGGGATTTGAAGGTATCCTTCTTTTCGTCCTCTGGATGGCGCATGCCGGTTTGCTGGGCCAATCGCTCAGTGGCGTTTTCGAAGTAGACTACTCCGGGAAAAAACGTTTTGTAGGCTTTTTCCGAAAACGCTTCCCTGATCGTTTTTTCCTTATGCTCTACTAGATCGACGCTCATAATATTTCACTCCCCTTTTATTCACGGCTTCGGACCACGGCCCCATGTTCTCGGATTGAACCGATCCATGGATGTATTGCCCGCCTTCCTCAATGCTTTTCCGATAAACTCCGTTTTAGGCGACACTTTTCTGCATATATATTTCGCGTTGTGATAGGTCCCCATAACGCCGGCCAATCCATTCCACACAACCAACGGCCCTGCCGCCCAACCGATAGCGCAACCGGCAGCAACCCCAACGCCCGAGATCGAGCCTCCGCCCGTCAGGAGGATTGAACTCACCGCGCACGATGTGCTCCAAAACATTCCCACAGGATGCCAGTAGAGCTCTTTCAGGCTCAGCTTTATGCGCCTGTTATCGGGATCGTCGCGCACACGCGCGTCGTTGTAATAGGACCCCAACGGAAATGCCACTTTATGGACACCATCGACGAGAAATTCATTGACGGTCTTTGCCGGCTTTTTCGTTTTGGCAGGAAGCGTTTCGCTCTTGATCTCGGTTAAATGCTTTTCGTCCATAAATCTTCTCCTGTTTTTTTCCACGAGACATTACCTGTTCGGACCGCGCCCCCATGTCCGGGGATTGAAGCGATCGGCAGGTACGTCGTATGCTTTTTTCACGGCGCCCCCGGCTTTGCGGACAGGCGCCAGCGCTTTTTGCCCAGCCTTGCAGACAATAGCCTTGCTTCGCGCGTATAAATATTTGCTGTCGTGATAAATGCCGCAGCCCAAACCAATGCCGTTATACAAGAGATATGGAGCGGCAACCGCAGATTTCGCAATGAGGGCTCCGCTCGTTACCAAGGCCAGAGTCGGCGATAGTATGACATAGGCTACGGATATGCCCGCCCCAATCGCCGCAATATCCAGTGTCAGTTCGACCTCGTCCTTTGTGATGCCGCAAAACCCTTCTTCTTTTTCTTCTCGAGGACGCGGCTTTTTACCTTCGCGCCTTTCCGCTCGAACGATTGCATTGCGGCCATAAAATAAACCGGGAAGCACCACGCTCCAGAATGCACCTCCGGCAACCTGCCCTATCGATTTGGACTCTTTTTGGGGAAGATTTTCCGAAATCTTTTCCAACTTGTTTTCTTCCATCGTCTGGCTCCAAATGTATTTCTAGAATTTAGGTCCCCAATTTTTCGGATTGAATTTCTTGACGGGAATATTGGCAACCTTTTTTATCGAACGTCCCACAGCGCAAACCGGCCGGGAGGCTTCCTTGAAACCGGCTTTTGCCGCTTTGTATGTGCGCTTCGCAGCGTATTTTCCGTCGTAGTATATCCACATCGCCCCGCCGATCCCGTTCAGCAGCGCAACAGGCATGGCCACCGCGCCCTTGGCGGCGAGTATCATTTCGGCTCCCATGGAGACAAGCGGCTGTGAGCATACAAGATGCGCCGCACCCAGCGCGCCCGCAGCGCCTATCGCCCCCATGACCAGAAGATATTGAACGCACGCGGACGTGGCGTTTTCGGACGACGATGTCGGCGTGGGCTGTGCGTCTCCCCGCTTCTCTGCACGGTCACAGGCATCGGTACCGCATATGACCAACGGAAACACCGTCCACTCAAAGGTCTTCGATGCGGCGTTGCCGATCGTCATGGGAGGCTTCTTCGGCTCAAGGCTTTGGGTCTCGCTTCCCTCGGGAAGCAGGTTCTGTTGCCCCCATGTTTGCGGATTGAGCCGGTTGAGGGGCGTATCCGCGATCTTCTTTAGCGCGTTCGTTCCTTTTTGAGCTTCGGGAAGAAGGATGTCGTTGGCCACATGGCTTATTTCGTGAATTATGGGTTCAATGATCCGTCTCGATATAATCTTGCATCCATGCCTTGCATCGAGGGCCGCTCCTGCCGCAAAACCTAAGCCATTATAAACTCCATAGGGCGCCGCTACCGCGCCTTTGAGGGCAAGCACCGCTTCGCTTCCCATCGTTCCGACCGGCTGGTTCGCAACCCCATGCGCCAGAAATAGCGCGCACACGACCCCGATCGCAGACATAAGGGCTGTCATCTGCACAAAGCTTACAACCACGTTATCATCGCTCGTCGGGGGATCTTCGCGATACTCTTTGTTTCTCTTTGCGCGTTTGGTGGCTTTGTCCCAATACAGAATACCAGGAAAAATAACTGCAAGGGCACGCTCCAGGACGTATTCACCGACCGGCGTGTCGCCTGCGGTCAATGCTTTTTCTTCTTTTTCCTCGTCCATTTTTTCCTCTCTGCAAAATCTTAAAAAAAATCGGTCCGTCAAAAACAGGGACACAAAACGCGTGTTCTAAATACTGGCAAAATATAAGCCAAACCGTCATAGCAAATACAAAAAAACAGGCGCAACATATCCTAATGCTTTCATGGATTAACCATGAATAAAACTCGTTGCTGGACGAAACCACGGACCTCGCCCGGGATATTTTTAAAAAATCTTGCCATTTTCGGAGCAACGGGTTCTATATTATGGTTAATTCCCTCCAGATCCGGATCCCGTTCAAACATGCAGGACAACACACTCCCGAATTACGAAGAGGCTCGCCGCAATATGGTCAAAAACCAGTTGCGCCCCAATCAGGTTACAGACCGGCGAATCCTTGTCGCCATGGGCGACATCCCTCGCGAAATCTTCGTTCCGTTTACGCTTGTCGGCACAGCCTACAGCGACAGCGACATTCAACTCATCGCGGGGCGCGCCATGATGCCGCCTCTGGCGTTCGCACGCCTGTTACAAGCCGCCGAAATCGGGCCTCATGACCGCGTGCTGGAGCTCGCGCCCGCAACCGGCTATTCGACGATGGTTCTCACAAAACTTTCCGATTCTGTTGCAAGCGTCGAACCCGACGCCCTTCTGCACAAGGAAGCCGAGAAAAACATCTCGTCCCTCGCGCCGGGAAAGGCGACCATTCTTGCGGGCGCTCCTGTCGAAGGCTGCATCGCCCGCGCTCCGTTCGATGTCATCTTCATCAACGGAAGCGTCGAATACGTTCCGGACTATCTTTTCGAACAGCTCGCCGAAGGCGGACGGCTGGTGGCGGTCCTTCGTAACGCTTTGCCCGATCATATCGGACACGCCAATCTTTACAGGAAGATCAAAGGCGAAATCGTTTGCTCGCCGCTTTTTGAAATCAACGTCCCGCCCGCGCCCGGCTTTGCCTTGCCTCAACGCTTCAAGCTATGAAGCCCCCCAGAGCCCATAACCTTTCTCCGATCAACCAGCCGTTTAGCGCTTGCTCTTTTTTTGGAAAGGATGGCTTGCCGAGCCGTAGCTCGCTTCGCGAGCGAAGGCTGGTGCCTAGGGACGGAATTGAACCGCCGACACGGGGATTTTCAGTCCCCTGCTCTACCAACTGAGCTACCTAGGCCCGATGCGTTTCGCGATAAGGTGACGCTTATAGGCAAGTATATCGAGATTGTCTACCCTTTGCTTGGGCTAAAAGCTTAAATTATTCAGCCTCTCCCTCCTCGGAAGGCCTTGGCAATGAAGACTCTTCTTCATCCGTTTCGACCGATTGGATCCGATAGCCTTGGCCCAGCCACCGCCCCAGATCGACCCGCGAACAGTGCTGCGAACAGAAAGGCCGGTGCTCCGGGGCCTCTTTTTTACCGCAAATAGGGCATTTAGAAGCTTTTTTTGACATTAAAACCTCCACCCTCCGCTGCGAAGCATTTGGGCGGTTTCATAGAGCGGCAAGCCCACAATTCCAGAATAAGACCCTGATATAAAACGAATATAGGCCGCAGCCCGCCCCTGAATGGCGTAGCCGCCCGCCTTGCCGATCCCCTCGCCGCATTTGACATAGGTTGCGATGTCTTCGGGCCCCAGTTTCATGAAGATGACGCTGCTGTCCGTCAGACGGCACCTCACTCGCCCATCGGGCGCTCGCACCGCCACCGCTGTGTAGACA
>JAQUUS010000108.1 GCA_028693775.1 Alphaproteobacteria bacterium
GGGAGCAGGGAAAGGAGAGGGGACGAGGGAAGGAAAGGGGACGAGAGAAGGAGAGGGAGAGACGGGGGCAGGAGCAGGAAAAGAAGAAGGAAAGAAGGGCTGGCGGGGCTGGTTGGGGGGAATGGGGGACTGGGGGGGGCTTTGAGGGCCTTCTTGATTGCTTTTTGAAATGTTCTTATAATCGCCGGGTTTTTCGATCTCTTTTTTAAGGACTTCTATTATGGGCTACAAGTTGACCGTTTCCGTTATCGACGATTTTAATTATGCGTCAGAATTTTTTCTGCCCGTGCTCGAAAAGGCCCTGACGAAGGCCGAGATTAAAGGCAATTTTGAATTTATTATCACTGCGCCCGGAGAAACCGTTTGCAAGGAGAATGTCTCCGCAGGCGAAAAGATATGCGACGAAAGAACCCTTCTGAAATTTTACGATTTCTGCGCAAAGACAGTCACCACTTCGTATAAACAGAAGGAATTTGGCTACGGTATCGTAAACACAACGCTGCTGCCGATCAGCTCTTGCACCTTTGACAAGCTTGAGCCTCCTGCGGACAATCGCGCTTATACGCTTTGGAACTGCGTCCGTGCGGCCTGGAAACCCCAGAAAACAGTGGAAATTCTGGAAACAGCGACGCTTTAAAAATCCAGATCGGAATAGTGCGGCGGCGGCGGGAAGCCAGAGATGTAGTCGCTCAGGACGTTGCGGAACGAGGGACGCGATTTGAGACGCGCGTACCACTCCTTGGCAAACGGAAACGCATTCCACGGTACGTCGCCGAGATAGTCTACCACCGACAGGTGCGCCCCGGCGGCAAGGTCGGCCAACGTCAGGATATCGCCCGCAAGCCAATTGCGCCGCTCGGTGAGCCAGCCGATGTAGTCCAGATGGCCGCGCACGTTTGCGCATCCGGCACGGATGATGCTGCTGTCGGGCTCGCCTTCGCCGCGCAGCCTTTTGAGCGCCTTTTCACCGATCAGGAGCCTTGTGACCTCGGCGTTCATTTTGCGGTTGAACCACCCTACAAGCCGCCGCGCTTCGGCACGCTCGACAGGCATTTTTCCGAGCAGCGTGCCTGTGTGCGTTTCTTCCAGAAATTCGCAGATCGCCATCGGGTCCGATATAATCTGCCGGTCTTCGTTTTGCTCGATTACGAGTACGGGCACTTCTGCGGCAGGATTGAGCTGGCGCAGGACGGCGCTCGGCTCCCACGGCTTTTCGACCGCAAGGGCGCACGATACGTTTCTTTCCGCAAGCGCCAAGCGAACCAGTCGCGATTCGGGACTGAGCGGATGATGATAGAGATGATAGATCGCGGCGGGCATAAACGATAGTGCTACCACGGGATTTAAAAAAAGGCTAGAGTCCGCGCGCGTTTCTTCTTTCCTCTCCCGGATTTCGCCATGCAGCCTCTCCCGGCCATCCTTATCAATCTCGACCGCGACGCCGACAGACTCGCTCATATGCAAAAACAGCTCGACACTGCGGGGCTTTCCTTTGCGCGGCAGGCCGGGTTTTTGGGCAAGGATATCCCCAAGGAATTGCGCTCGCGCTTCTTCGACGCGCAGGGCAATCCGAAAACAGCTCTCACGGACGGGGAAATCGGGTGCTATGCAAGCCATTTGGCCGCTCTCTCCCGCGTGGCCGACGGCGAATTCGGCGACGCTGCGCTGATTATGGAAGACGATCTGGCGCTGGCTCCCGGCTTTGCCGACATTGTGGGCGACTGCCTGGACAACATGCCGGACGACTGGGGCCTTTTGCGCCTTTCCAATCCGCCGCGTAGCGCCTATGCGCCTCTGGCCCCTGTCGGCGAAAACCGCTTTCTGGTCAAATATTCGCGCATTCCTGTGGGCTCGGCCGCTTATGCCGTTTCGCGCGGCGGGGCCAAGACTTTTTTGGCGAAAGGATTTCGCGGACTACCGGTGGATATCGATTTTCGCTATCCGTGGATTCACGGGCTCAAAACTTTCGGGGTTGTAGCGCCTGCGGCAAAGGCGGGCGTTTTGGCGTCTTCGATCGATACTGTGGGGCAAAAACGCAAACAAGCCGCCGCACCTTCGAGCGTTCAGCGGTTGCGGCGCGGCGACGGGGCTCAGACTTTTAAACGCATCGCCTACAACATTCGCGATCTGGGGTTTGAAAACTGGCTCATTTGCGCGGGCACAAACCTTGCCTGCATGGTTGTGGCGCGCAGCACACGGCGCAAATTGATCCAGAAGGCGGCGGACGTGCTTTTGGAATTGAGGCCGGATCCTGAATATTAGGCCGGGGGAATCTCCAGCGCCATGGTGAGGGCATCGACGGACCCGGTCTGGCGCGCGTAGTATTTGGCGCGGACGCCTGCGACGCAAAAGCCCGCTTTTTCGTAGAGCGCCTTCGCCGCCGCGTTGTCGGCGGCAACTTCGAGAAACAGGCGGGACGCTTTGCGCCGCTGCGACTCCTTTTGCGCGGCGGACAGCAGAGCTGCACCGGCGCCATGACGGCGCACGGACGGGATGACGCAAAACGTCAGGATTTCGGCTTCTCCGGCCGCAGCGCGGCACAGGATGAAACCGCAGGCAGCCCCTTCTTTTTGCGCAAGAAACGCGAAGGCTTCGGGAGAGGCGAGGCTTGCGGCAATCTGCCCAGAAGACCAGCGGCCTTCGGCAAAGCTTTGGGCATGGAGCTCCGCGAGGGCCGGGACATCGGAAGGCCCGGCGGGGCGGGCGGAAAACGGGGTTATGTCTGGATTTTTTTCCATAGCGGATTCTTGAGCTTGGCGAGAAATTCCTCGTGCCGGGAGAGCTCGTCGTCGTTGGCGGCGTGCGGCCTCGGCGCGCGGCGCTCGCGGGAGACAATTTGCTGCTCTACGCTGAGCTCGGCTTCGGCGGAGATCATTTGCAGGTCGGGCTGGCGGCCACCGCGCAGCTCCAGATAAACCTCCGCCAGCAATTGCGCGTCGAGCAACGCTCCGTGCAGCGTGCGGTTCGAGGCGTCGACGTCGAACCTTTTGCACAGCGCGTCCAGAGACGCGGGGGCTCCGGGAAACATTTTGCGCGCGATGATGACCGTATCGACGGCCCGGTCCATGGACAGGCGGCGGTATCCGCACCGCGTCAGCTCGGCGTTGATGAAGTTCATGTCGAACGACGCGTTGTGGATTACGAGCGGCGCGTCGGCGATGAAGGTCAGGAAATCGTCCACTCTTTCGGCAAAGACCGGCTTGTCGGCCAGAAACTCGTCCGTCAGGCCGTGGACCATCGCCGCTTCGGTCGGCATGTCCCGCTCGGGGTTCAGGTAGACCTGAAACGTTTTTCCGGACGAGATGTGGTTGAACAGCTCGACGCATCCGATTTCGACGATGCGGTCCCCTTTGAGCGGATCGAGACCCGTGGTTTCGGTATCAAGTACGATTTCTCTCATTTTTATCCTTTTCCTTCGCCGCCGATCCTATCAGGGACGGGCCGATTCAGGTAGCGATTCGATTGAAATTTTAGTCTTTTCGGAAACCTCTTTTTCCTTGTAAAATAGGCCCATTCGGCCCTTTGCGGGCTTAACGTCTTTTTAAGGAATCGCCCGTGGCTTCCGACATCGAACGCATCCTCGTTATTCGTTTGGGCGCTTTGGGCGATCTCGTTTTTTGCTTCCAGTCCTTCCACGAAATCAGGCAGGCTCATCCTCATGCGCGGATCGCTCTTCTGACACGCGCGCCGTTCGCTTCGTTCGCAAGAAAGCTTCCGTGGTTCGACCGCGTGATTGTCGAATCCCATCCGACATGGCGCAGCCCGGGAGACTGGCTTGACCTTCGCAACGAAATCTCCAGCTTCGATCCGGCTGTCGTTTACGATTTGCAGGGAAAAAAACGCCAGTCCATTCTTTATGCGCTTTTGGGCGGACCTTTTGGGCCTGCCTGGTCCGGCGCCGCGCCTTATTGCAAATTTCCTCGGCCATGGCCTCCGGAAAAAGGCTCTCATTTTACCGACTTTCTCGCCGCACAGCTCCGCATCGCCGGCGTGCGCGCCATGCCTGCCCCGGATCTCGCGTGGCTCGATGCGCCGACCGACAAATTCGCCCTGCCGGAACGCTATGCCGTGATTATTCCCGGGTGTTCGCCGGGCGCTGTTTATAAACGCTGGCCGCCCGATAAATATGCGGCTCTTGCCAATACGCTCAACGAGAAGGGTATTGCTTGCGTCGCGGTGGGAACGGGGACGGATTCCATGGCTATTGCCGCTATCAAAAACGCCGCTCCGGCGATAATCGATTTGTGCGGAAAAACCAGCCTGTTCGAACTCGCGGGGCTTTTCAGGCGCGCCGTTGCCGTCATTGGGAACGATACGGGGCCTTTGCATATCGCGGCAAGCGTCGGCGCACGCACTGTTGCGCTCTTTTCGGGGCGCTCAAACCCCACATGGTCTTCGCCTCCGGGGCCGCGCGTGGCTTTGCGCCAGAAAAAGCATTTGGCCGACATGCCTCTTGAGACGGCTTTGGATGCGCTCGGCGAACTTGGGGTTTTGAAGGAGCCCTGAAATATCTAGGACGTGTATTTGGCGAGCTCGACTTGCGCGCGCAGGTCGATCGCGTCGAGGATTTCGGCAAGCCTCGGGTCTTTGATGCTGGCGCGCCGCGTGCTGACGATCCGGCTGAGCTGCAACAGCTTTTCTTTCGAGATTGTGCCGCTCAGAAGTTCGATGCGCAGGTCTTCGAGACGGTCGAGGATGTCTTCGGCGCGGAGCCTGCCCTTGGAGGCGTGGTCCAGCGCATCTTCCACTTCCTGTACGCCCAAAATCCCGGATATGCCGCTCGTGCCCGTGATGCCCGCAGACGCGCTCGACTCTTCCGTCTCGCCAAGCTCTTTGGCAAACGATGTCCCGGAACTCCCGCTCGAACGCGCGGTGCGTTTCACCGGCGCTGTCGTTCTTACGTTTCCGAGGCCATCTATCTTATCGATCACGAGCTTTCCTTTTGACTGGGCAATTTGTGCCTTGCTGAAAATATAGTCTAGATCAAAAGTCAATCAAGAGACATTGAAAAAATTATTAGCCCTCAAGCCGTTACATTTACTCCCCGCCAAAACCGCGTTTGGCACGACTCTCGCAAGGAAGGACACCGGAGTATGCTATGTCCCACAAATTACTGCCTTTGTCCTTCTCTCTCTCCTCCCCCGCCTGGGTTCGCTCGGCGCGCAGGGGCGCTCTTGTCGCCGCCTTTGCCGTTTTTTTGCCCCTTCAGGCCGCTGAAGCCGCTTCGCGCCTCAAGGATATCGTTAACTTCGAGGGCGTTCGCGACAACATGCTTGTCGGCTACGGCCTTGTGGTCGGCCTTAACGGCACCGGCGACTCCCTTACCAACGCTCCGTTTACCGCGCGCAGCCTGATCGGCATGCTGGAGCGGCTCGGCATCAATTCAAGCTCCGATTTCTCGACCATCAAGACAAAAAATATTGCCGCCGTTATGGTTACGGCTACGCTCCCGCCCTTCTCGGCTCAGGGCTCCCGCGTCGATGTGGTCGTTTCGACCATGGGCGACGCAAAGAGCCTTCAGGGCGGCACGCTTCTTGTCACCCCCTTGCAGGGCGCGGACGGGGAAATTTATGCCGTCGCGCAAGGGTCCGTCGCCTCGGGCTTCAGCGCGAGCGGCGCGAGCGGCTCCAGCGTCACCAAGGGCGTTCCGACGTCAGGGCGTATTGCCGCTGGGGCTATTGTCGAACGCGAAATCAAGTTTCGCCTCTCGGATCTCAGCTCCATTCGCCTCTCTTTGCGCAATCCCGATTTTACCACTGCGAAGCGCGTTGCGGACGCTATCAACGGCTATACCAAGACGCCTGTGGCGGCGGCTCAGGATTCCGCGACCGTCAAGCTTTCCATTCCGGACGTCAAGCGTCCGGATCTCGTCGGCTTTATGACGGAGATCGAACAGCTTAAGATCGTTCCAGACGAAATCGCCCGCGTCGTTATCGACGAACAGTCAGGCATTATCGTCATGGGCGAAAGCGGTCGCAT
>JAQUUS010000109.1 GCA_028693775.1 Alphaproteobacteria bacterium
CATCATCGTCAAGACGGATTTGATGACACGGCGTTATAAAAAGCACTATAACCTGAGCAAAGACAACAGCATCGTTTTGCCGGTCGAATAGCTTCGCATGTTCGCTTTTTTATGAAAAATCTTGAAAACATCGTTTCCTGGGCCCGTGGCGGTTTGAAAACGGCGGGGTTTCTCCTGACCGTTACCCTGCTCATCCCCGTTGCTCTGATCTATAAGCGCATACATCCCGAAGCCCCCTTCAAAGTCCCGATGTACTTCCACCGCCTTGTGCTGATCCTGACCGGCATACAGGTGCGCGTTTACGGAAAACCCTCGACCGACTCGCCTGTCCTGTTTGTCTCCAATCATACGTCGTATCTCGACATCCCGGTTCTGGGCTCAATTCTCCCGGCAGGGTTTGTCGCCAAGGCCGACGTCGCCGACTGGCCCCTGTTCGGCTTTCTCGCGAAAATCCAGAATACGGTTTTCATCGAACGCCGCTCCACGCGTATCGCGGAGCAGACCCGCCAACTGCAAGACTATATGGCCAACCGCCGCAACATCATTCTCTTTCCGGAAGGCACCTCGTCGGAAGGGCTGGAGGTTCTGCCGTTCAAAAGCGCCCTCTTCAACATCGTCGAGGATTCGGCGAACGGCACGCAAATTACAGTGCAGCCTGTGTCGGTAACCTGCGTCGAATTCGATGGCTTGCCGATGCTGCGCGAAGACCGCGCCCAATATGCGTGGTTCGGCGACATGACCATGCTGCCGCATCTCTGGAACGTTTTCCAGAACGGCGCGTTCGCCGTGGATGTGATTTTCCATACGCCCCTGACGGTGGGCGATTGCACAAACCGCAAGGAACTGGCCGCCGCCTGTCAGGCCGCCGTTACGGCAGGCGTGGCGCGCTCGCTGAGCCAAACGGGGCAAATAGCCAACGTTTGCGCCCAGATGATCGCAGACGCAGAACAGGGAAGCTAGAGCCTGACAGCCGCAAGGACGGGGATTTTGCTCGTTTCAGAGGCAGGGCAAGACGGCGAATGGACAACGGCGTTTTGCGGGCAGAAATAGTTATAGGCCTCGACGATCTTTTCGCCTTCGGCGCGCGTGTCCGGCTCAAGATCGTGCGTGCGCAAAACCTCGGCCAAGGCTTCGATAAGGTCTTTGGGCGAAAACTTTTCCAGAAACTCCCGGAGGGTCATCTCCGGATCCCTGACCTCTTTCTTGTCCATATATCCTTCGTAGCCGATAACGTTTTGCCGTTCGTGCGGGGAATAGGTTTTCGGATTTTTCCGGCCTTGTTTGCGCGCGACGAGCGTATCGCCGGCCCGAAGCTGAAGCCCTCGCACCGTATAAAAAACATCGGCCAACTTGGGGATTCTCTCTTTTTGCACAGTGGCTTCGATGGCCGCTGCCGTCCAGTAGCTGGTATTTGAAATCCCGAAGAACGCGTCCATTCTCCGCTCGTATATCCATGCACGGACTTCGGCGGCGCCTTCCGGCGAAACAGGCAACGGTTTTGTTTCCGCGCCGGGCTTCGGCTTGCGCCCGAATAAACGTTTCAGGCGTTCGGTCGCCGTCGGCGCGCGGGGAACGTCGCCGTAGAGACGCACATGGGCCATAAAACCGTCCGCAAGCGCTTCCTCGAAATATCTTGTCTCAAGCTTTTTCGTTTCAGGATAGACAAAGCGCAGATGGGCCGCCTCATGCAAGACGGAACAGGTTGTTCCGGACTGGACCGAACCGCGTTCCGTTTCACCGTTGAGAAGCCCAAAGGATTTGAGGTGCGAAGACCTCGGAACGATAAGGGCCTTTGTGGATTGGCCGGTTCCTTGCGGGTATAGATCGAACCATGCGCCAAAAATTTCCCGTCCCATGGCCCTCGTTTCCCGGGTCCATGGCTCTCCGTTTTTGATGCCCAGAGTCCAGCCGCAGGCCATGGAGAGGCGCCTTTTGAAGGCCGCCAGATCTTGCTCGGTCGCTTCGCCCCAGACAGCGTCCATTCCGGGAAGCGCCAGAAGTTTTTCCGTTCTTTCGTCGAGTTGCCGGGCGTCGAAGCCGTAGGGATCGAGACCGTCGTGTTTTTTGAAGGCATCCTCATGGGGGAGATCGCTCCGGTCGATCAAAAGGAGACGATCCAATCCGGTAAATCGACGCAGGTCCTGTTGAGTGGCGGTCATCGGCTTTGTTTCATTCGGCGTTGGTAATGGCGATATCTATAGCATTTGGGCTATGGTTAATATGCTTTCGTGTGGCGGGGATTATGGGCGGCTTTGGAGGGGCAAAAATGGGGGCGTTTGGATGGGGGTAAACGCCAACCCCTCCCCTAGCCCCTCCCGCAAGGGGAGGGGGATTTTGAGATTTGGCAGTCCGAGGCTTTAGCGTGGGAGGGACGCATGGGGAGGGGATTCTTTTATGGGGCTGGGGGGTGGGTCAGCATGTCGTGGTAGCCTGCGCCGCCGGGACGGCCCATCGGGAGACAGTTTGCGCCGGGGTCGATGGCGATTTCGAGTACGCAGGGGCCCGGGGAGTTCATTAGTTGTGTCAGGCTCGCTTCGACATCCTTGGGGGATGCGCATTGAAGGCCCGTCCAGCCGTAGGCTTGCGCAAGCTTCATGAAGTCCGGTTGCGTTTTCTCAGTGCAGAGGGGGTATCTCTTTTTGTGAGTCAGCTCGTTGACTTGCCGCACCATGCCGAGGCCTCGGTTGTTGAACAAAATAACCTTGACCGGCAAACCTTCGGCAGCCGCCGTCGCCATTTCGGGACTTGTCATCTGAAAACCGCCGTCACCGCAGATGCACACGACATCCGCCTCGGGCTTGGCCAGCACAACCCCCATCGCGGCGGGCATGCCGAAGCCCATCGTTCCCATGCCGCCAGACGTGACAAGACGGCCCGGCTCTTCCATTTTCAGGTACTGCGCCGCCCACATCTGGTTCTGGCCCACGTCGGTCACGATGTAGAAATTTCTTCCCTTCAGGGCCTCGTTGAGTTTTTCCATCACGAACTGGGGCTGCACGATCTCATCCGTTTGCGGATAGGCCATGCTGTTTTCGGCGCGCACGGCGTCGATCTGGTCCCACCAGTTGCCGAGGCCCGGCGCGCGCGAAGCGGACTCCGTTCCGCGCCACGTCTTGAGAAGCGCTGTCAGGGCTTCGCGGCAATCGGCGGCAATGGAGATTCCTTCGCGCCCGAATTTTTTCGACGACGACGGGTCGATGTCGATATGCACGACTTTGGCGTCCGGCGCGAACGTGTCGAGCGCGCAAATCGCCCGGTCGTCGAAACGCGCGCCGATGGCCACGATCAGGTCGGAGCGGTGGAGCGCCTCGTTCGCTTCGCGCGAGCCGTGCATGCCGAGCATTTTGAGCCACTGGCTGCCGCTGCCCGGATACACGCCGAGGCCCATCAGCGTGGAGGTCACGGGGAAGCCTGTTTCTTGCGCCAAGGCGCGGAACGCCTTGGCCGCGTCCTCGCCCGAACGCACGATGCCGCCGCCGACGTAGAACACCGGGCGCTCGGCTTTTTCCATCATGCGGGCGGCTTCGGCGATCAAGGCAGCGTCGGGCTTTTTGCGGAGGGGGTCGCAGATGTCTCCGCATGCCGCACGGAACGGGCCTTTGGCAAGCTGGATGTCTTTGGGAATATCGATCAGCACAGGGCCCGGGCGGCCTTCGCGCGCTGTGGCGAAGGCTTCGCGCAAGGCATGCGCGAGCTCGTCGATGTCACGGACCTGATAGTTCCATTTTGTGCACGTTTTGGTGATGCTCACGATGTCGCATTCCTGAAACGCCTCGGTTCCGATGAGCTTTGTGGGCACCTGCCCTGTGATGACGACCAGCGGCGACGAATCCGCCATGGCCGTTTGCAATCCCGTGACCGTGTTTGTCGCGCCCGGGCCGGATGTGACCGACACCACGCCCGGCTTGCCCGACACCCGCGCGTAACCGTCGGCCGCGTGGACCGCGCCCTGCTCGTGCGAGGTCAGGACATGGTAAATATCCGTCCGCTCCAGCGTGTCGTAGATCGGCAGGATCGTGCCGCCGGGGTATCCGAACATGCATTCGACGTTTTCCTCGCGTAGGATCCGGACGACCATTTCAGCTCCGGTCAGCTCTTCGGCCGCCATTTCGATCGTTTCGGGTTTCTCTATCGCTTCTTCCGCCGTTTGCATCGTCGTCTCCTTTAAAATCAGGGCAATAAAAAAGGCCCCTTGAAGGAGCCTTTGGTGTGCGCTGTCCGTTCGTGCGATCTTTATGATCGCTCGTCCAGCGCACCTCTTACCAGCAGTACCGTATGACGCATGTGTTCCGTTTCCCTGCGCGTTTGGTTAACCCGGACATCGTCTCGCAATCGCGCCGGGCTGTCAACTCCCTGCGTATTTTCAAATTACTTTTGTTGCTTGCAAACCACACCTCTTTTATGACATTGACCTTTCCGGTAAGTGTTATTCGAGGCGTTTAGGGTTAAAATGCAGGCTTTTATCGCATCTTTTCTGTTCGTTGTGCTCGCCGAGATGGGCGACAAAACCCAGCTTCTGGCCATGGCTTTCGCCGCCCGCTACAAGGCGTCGAAGGTTTTGCTGGCCGTTTTTCTGGCGACCATTCTGAATCACGGACTCGCCGTCGCCACGGGGCACTACCTCTCGACCGTCATTCCCATGGAGACCGTTTCCCTTGTCGCCGCGCTCTCTTTTATCGGCTTCGGGCTTTGGACCGTTCGCGGCGATACGCTCGACGGCGAAGATAAAAAGACCAGCCGCTTCGGGCCCGTCGCCACCGTCGCCATCGCGTTCTTTCTTGCGGAAATGGGCGACAAGACACAGCTCGCCACCGTTTCGCTCGCGGCGGACTACAGGGATGCTTTCAACGTTCTTATGGGCACGACCACCGGCATGGTCGTTGCGGACGCCATCGGCATTGTTTTCGGCATTGTCATGAAAAAGCATATTCCCGAAAAAACCGTCAAATGGGTTTCGGCCGCCGTGTTCGTTCTGTTCGGTCTTGTGGGGACGCATCGCGCGCTCTCCGGCATGATCCAGCCGTCTTCTGTCTGGCTTGTCACGATCCTGCTGCTTGTGGGCACGCTGTGGGCCGGACGCAAACTTTCGAAGACGGCTGAAAAATGAGCCGGAAACTCCATATCAAGACGTGGGGCTGCCAGATGAACGCCTATGACTCGGGGCGCATGGCGGACGTTTTGAAGCCTCTGGGGTATGCCGTTTCGGATACGGCTGAGGATGCGGATCTTGTCATCTTCAACACTTGCCACATTCGCGAAAAAGCCGCGCAGAAGCTTTATTCGGAACTGGGGCGGTTGAAGCCCTTGCAGGAGGCCAGAGCCGCAAAAGGCGAGAAGATGATCGTCGCCGTGGCGGGATGCGTGGCGCAGGCGGAAGGCGAAGAGATTCAGCGCCGCGCGCCTTTTGTGGACATCGTTTTGGGGCCGCAAACGTATCACCGGCTTCCCGAGCTTTTGGCGCGCGCCGTGCGTGAGACCAAGGGCGTTCTGGATACCGATTTTCCGGTTGAGCCGAAGTTCGATTTTTTGCCCGCGCCTTCGGCGGGCAGCGTCAGCGCATTCCTTGCCGTGCAGGAAGGCTGCGACAATTTTTGCACCTATTGCGTCGTTCCCTATACGCGCGGCGCGGAATATTCGAGACCGCCCGAAGCCGTTATCGCCGAGGCGCAAACGCTCGTTGCGGGCGGCGCGCGCGAAATCACGCTTTTGGGACAGAACGTCAACTCCTATCACGGCACGGCCGCCGACGGGAAAACATGGGGGCTGGCCGGGGTTTTGCGCAGGCTGGCCGAAATGCAGGGACTCAAACGCTTGCGCATGATGACGTCGCATCCGCGCGATATGGGCGACGATTTGATTGCCGTTTTTCGCGACGAACCGAAGATGATGCCTTATTTGCATCTGCCCGTTCAGAGCGGTTCGGACGCCGTTCTGGACGCCATGAACAGAAAGCATACCGGCGACG